>CALGJW010000598.1 GCA_937930025.1 uncultured Saprospiraceae bacterium
TCACTCATTAATCAACAACGAAACACAGCCGTAACATGAGAAACACAATGAATGACTACTATAAAGATTTTGACAAATATTCGCTTTGCGAGGACGATAGATCTATGATAGTAGAAGCCCTGAGTAAGAAGCACCTCAACAAATTAACGGACTTTGAAGATAGGATTACGGCAATTAAGTGTGAAGCCGAAAAATATTGGATTGACTTAGTGCTGAGTATTATTTGTAAAAAATCCAACTACAAGGGAATGGTAAACATTGATTTTGCTAATAGCTTAAAAAAGACACTAAGCAAAACAACTGTGCTTGATCACATTCCTTTCAGAAACCTAGAAAACGCACTATCCATAAAATCTTCAAAGTGTGAAAAATATTATTTTTTTCGTGACTATCCATTTACGGAACTAAGAAACGAAGCAAAATTCGAGCTAGTAATAACGGTAAACGCTTACCATTCGCTCCAGGAAGTAGGAGAACATAATTTTTACGATCCTATTGAAAATTCAGAAAAACCACTGCTATTTGAATAAACCACTGGTTCCACAAAATTGTGGAGGCTATTTGTGTTCAATTCTGAGGGCACGAATTAAGATAAAATAAAAGCAAAATGAAAAAATACGAACTACTGAAGCATTTAAACGATCAAGAGATTTTTAATTTAGCTATTAAGTTTCTCCAAAATGAAAAAAACTTCAAAGGTGGCAGCGTCAACAAGGCGATGAATGTTTACCATAAATCTATAGGTAAAGCACCAATGACAAAAGCAACTTTCTATAGGCATTATGACGCCAACGAAAGAGGAGGCAGGAGGGCGAACACCTGCCAGGAGGACTGGCAAGATATAATAGATGGTTCAAACTGGTGGTACGCCAACAGAGGTAAAATAAAGGAAGTAAAAAATATCCCTCGAAACGTTGCCTTTAATATAGAAGATCTAGAAGAATATTTCTTACTTACGAACCATAAAGCGAAGGGCGCATCTGTAGTCGATTTAGGTTATTTAGAAGCTAGGATAAACGATCAGGACAAAATAATATCCAAACAGGATAGGTTAATCGAGAAGCAGGACACCATAATTCTAATGATGTCTAAAAGAATTGACGACCTAGTGCTACTAATGAAATAAACCAAAAATAGATGTACTTAATACAAAAAATATTTGATCGCTGCGAGCAAGTCGGCGAAGGATTGCACGAAGCTGTAGTAATTCAAAAGATCGAGGATGGATACTTCATTCAAATGGAGGACGAATCAATGTCAACCGTAATAATTACAAATCATGAAGAAGGAGGGCGAATGATGTCCTTTTCAACTGGAAGCGGCTGCCAATGTGATCCACCATCAATAGATCAAGTATTCGCAGCAGTAGATAGGGCGGGAACTGACTACCACAATGTAGAGTGTTAAACCAACACAATAGAGATATTAACAAAGTAGCATTATCTTAGTACCATGAAACGAATACCAAGAAAACTAAAAAAGAAACTCAAATCCGATCCAGTGCTGGCATTGGAATTTATGGCGCGAATTATCGAGAAACAGCCAGAGTCAGAAAAAAGAATTAGGGCGGTTAGATCACTAAGAGCCGTGAAGCAAATAATCACGGTAAAGACATCAGAGGAGATGTTGGATGTTATTGACCGAATGACAAAACCCTCGCGCGTCGCTTATAATTCTGGTTGTGTAATGCTTTTAGGTGGATACAGATCAGTAGATAGTGAACCTATAATTGTGCCTAGATGAAAACAAGATACACAAAAGAAAACATCAAATTTGGAATCCTAATTTTCGTTATCATGGCGATCATCTTTTGGCTTTTTGGTGTTTCTCCACCATCTTAATGAATTTCAACCAATCCCCTCTATCTAGAAATTCCACAACATAAACAGGATCATCACTTTTAACTATTTTAGATTTAGTTCCAGTACCAAGAGGAAAGAAAAAAGCATCAATTCCACATTCTGTCCAATCCTCACCCGTGGAGGAGCAAAAATGATCTTCGTCCTTCAGTTGGCGTGTGTTGTCTCCTGTTGATTTTAGATAAACTTTCATATCCCAATATAGCTATTCTGCTATAATTCAAAAACCACCGTTTCTATTCTTTGTGAAAATTAAAGTGTTCACACGATAAACACACTAGTTTATAAACCAATGTTTTAGCCTCTCTATTAATCTAAGTTTGTGAAAACAATTAGTGATTAATGGAATTTGCAGGAACATTTATTATCAACGATGCCAGTTTGGATGGACACTCAGAGCGAGTGTTGCCGGAAGGATTGAGCGTTGATAGGTTTAAAGGCAATCCTGTTATGTTTTGGGGTCATCACAGGTCCCGTGCATGGGATGGCGAATTGGCTAAACTACTTCCTATTGGTAAGTGGGAAAACTTACGCCTCAAGGATAGCCAATGGCTTGCAGACGCATATGTCGATACGGGTGACCAATTCGGCAGGGATGTAGTAAGAAAGGTCAAGGCGGGCATTATAAACGCCACCTCAATAGGATTTAAGACTATTGAATATTCGGACGATCCAGAAACGAAAGTAATAGGCCAAAAAGGGTGGACCATCACCAAGTCAGAGTTAATGGAAATATCATTAGTAGATATTCCTTCCAATCCAAATACCCTAGCGGTAAAATCACTAGCAGCAGAAATAAAAACTAAGAGCGAAGCCAACCAGGTCTACGCTGTCAAATATTACAGTAACAACAATAAAAAAACAGATATGTTCGACAAAATTAAGTCGTGGTTTAAAGAGAATCCAGAAGGCAAAGAGGAGGACTTTAAAGCCAAATTCGATAACGTTTTTGATACGAAAAACTTCAAAGACGCGGAGGGCCACTTTGCCACAAAATCAGAAATGGACGCGGTAATGGTGTTGCTCAAAAAGGCACAAGAGCCAGAAACGGTAAACGCTCTGATTGATGCAAAATTAAAATCAGATGCAGCGGATGCGACTGAACGTGCAAAGCAAATCGAGGAGAGTAAATCTCTTTTAGCAGACGTCACGAAAGCTATTGCAGATCTAAAGGCTGCGAAGTCTGGGAAAGAACCAGAGGGCAACGGAGGTGGTAACATAACCCCAGAAGTGAAGCCAGAAGGAACCACATTATCTAACTTCAACAAGGCGGTTACCATGTCCACAGAGGATGCGGAAAAGGCACTTGCAAAATACTTATAACAATGGCTACAATTGCAGGAGGTCGGTTTGCTGTAGATAATACAAGCGCCGTCATTAACATACCTTGTGAGACAGTAACACAAGTGTTCACTCAAACAGCCCTTAAGAAAGGTAGTCTTGAGCAAAACTTTTTCAACCTATACAACATTTTGAAAGTCGGGCCACGTGGCAAGGCTAAAATGATTGGAGTAGGTAAGTTTATTGGTGGGTGG
>CALGJW010000599.1 GCA_937930025.1 uncultured Saprospiraceae bacterium
GTTCACTTAGGGGCCCGGGCGTTACAGAAGGTAAATTTGAGTTTATTTGCTTCCAAACTTTGAATTTATTGATAGGAATTAGAAAGTGGAACCTTTGATTTTTACATCACAACCATACTAGGTTTAGTTCGAGATTCAAACTGATTCACGCGTACGCTATTCGATCACAATATTTTCGACCTTTTTACCTCGACTGGCGGCCAGACAGGCTTTCTACTTTTCAAATCTCGCCTGGCGGCCAGACAGGTTTTACTTTTTACTTTATATGGGGCTTATTATGCTTGTTATGTCATCCCAGCATGGAAACCCTGCGGAGCGCAGTAGGCTTGCATGCCAATAGGTATGGATAGCAGCAGGAAACGGAGGTTATCGCGAATAGCCCGACCGAAGGGACTGCCCAAATTTCTTTCTTAACGGTCAACGCCTTTCGACTCAAAATAAATTCGTCCCAGAACCCATCAAAACATTTTCGACTCAAAATACATTCGACACTTTTGACTTTCTAATTTTGCCTTTTGCCTTTTGCCTTTTCAATCGACTCGCAATACATTCGACACTTTTGACTTTTGTCTTTTGCCTTTTCAATCGACTCAAAATACATTCGTCCCTAGAACCAAGAACCCCTCACCAAATATTCGACTCAAAATATATTCGAATTCGTAATTCGTAATTCGTAATTCGACATTCGACATTCGACATTCGAATTCGACATTCGTAAATCTTCCCGAAATTAAACAAAGACTTTCATCCCTTCTTATTAAAATTTGAACCTAAATCCCCCTTTAGTAAGCCATCTTAAACTTAGCATACTCACTAAAGCTAATCATTCGCTGACGCTCCTCATCCCACAATTTATGAGACATCAATTTTAAACTTTTCCAAAAAGTAATGACAGTTACATGCTTGTTTAGAATCGGATTCTCCTTCATGCATTTCTCCAAATTATAATTAGGAATCAAACTGCTCAAATGATGAATATGGTGAATGCCTATATTTCCAGAAAGCCATTGAAAAACTTTCGGTAGTTTGTAATGCGTAGATCCTCTTATTGCTGCTACAACGTAATCCCAATTGTCCTTCCATTGCTTATAAGCATTCTCATGTTGATGCTGCACATAGAAAAACCAAAAGGCGATTATTCCAAAACAAAAAACGATGAAGAACTGAATAAAAAGAAATCTTTGCCAACCTAGAAAGTATCCAAGTGTGATATATACCGCAGCAATAGCTACATTATTTCTCGCTTGAACGGTCATCATTCGACGCCAATTTTTAAGCTTAACCGTTGGTAGTCGATTGGATATCACCAAGTAATAAATCGGTGCTATGACAAAAGTAATAATTGGATTTCGCCAGATGCGATAAGCCAATCTTCCCCACCAACCTTTTTCTTCATACTGCTTAACGGTCAATGTCGGAATGTCTCCTATTTCCCAAGTTTCTATTTGCCCAGAATGACCATGATGAAAGTTGTGTACTCGTGCCCAATATTTATAAGGAATGAAGCTGAAAAAGCTACAAATGAATCCTATTATATTATTCGCAGTTTTTGATTTGAAAAATGATTGATGACCACAATCATGTTGGATAATAAAGATTCGAACTAGAAAAAATGCATTAAGCATTCCCAATAAAATCGTGATCCAAATTGACCAATTCAGGCTGAAGTACATCAAAACCCATAGCCCAACATACGGAATGAAAGAATTTATAATCTGTATAACCGCCTTTTTGTTATCAGGAATCTGATAATTTTTTACAATTTCCTTCCAATTCTTCAATGATCGCTTGATCTCATCATTGATTTTGATATTATCTTTCATATTGACCGAAGTTAAACTTGCTCAAAACAGCTCGCAAAATAGCCAAAGCCAACTAGAATCAGTGTGTTTTTCGACTGAATCTGACTTATGACAGCTTGGTATTGCTGAATGTCTTACAAACAAGAAGAGAACCTATTTGTTTTAACGAAGAAGAGCCTTTGACGTTTCATGGTATTGTCTGCCTGCCTTTCGCTTTATGGGAAATAATACATTTGGATGCTATACATTTGCTCAAAATCCATAGAAAATGAGTTTATCTGCGCCATTAGAGCAAAGAAGTGAAGGCAAATGCGAGCTTTGCCAATCTACAGATCAATTGGACACTTTCCAAGTGCCGCCTAAAATGGCCGATGAAGTGGAAAATCAAGTGGCAATATGCCCTGTATGTTTGGCCCAAATTGAAGATCCATCCACGATCGACGCCAACCACTGGAGATGTCTCAATGATAGTATTTGGAATCCTAACCCGGCAGTTCAAGTCATTGCTTTTAGACAATTAAATAACCTGATTAAAGAAGCTTGGGCACAGGATTTATTAGGGATGATTTACATGGAGGAAGACACTCGATATTGGGCAGAAAATCCTGGTGACGCTGCGATTGTTCATAAAGATTCAAATGGTCATATTTTGCAGAATGGAGATTCGGTAACCTTAATCCAAGATCTCAATGTGAAAGGCGCAAATTTCACTGCCAAAAGAGGGACTGCCGTTAGGCGTATCCGACTAGTACAGGATAATGCAGAACATATCGAAGGAAAAATTGACGGTCAGCATATCGTAATTTTGACAAAGTATGTGAGGAAAAATTGAGAGGACTAACTTTAGATTATTCTTTTTCGCAAAGGGATTTTATCTGCTCCAAAACAGGCGTCCAACCTAATCCCTTATTGTCAATATCGGCAAATCGCTTCTCTGCATCGGCTGCATGCTCAAAACCAAATTGATAAACTTTTAGCAGGGTTTGTTCTCCTGATTTCGATAAATAATATCTGACATCCAAGGCATTTGCTCTTGATTGAGCATATGCGGCGTTTGGATCTATAGTAGTATAATGTAAAAAATGTGGAGCGTCAATCTCTACAACTTTACCACTGACAAAAACCATTTTTTTCCCTTCATATTCACCTTGCCAATCTAGTTTTGAACCGGCCTTCCAATCCGTTAATGCTTCACATCCATACATATAAACTTTCGTCTTAATAGGATTGACTAAAGCATCCCAAACAGTTTCAAGACTTGCATTGATCAATATTTCGTTCGATATAGATTTCATAATTTTTTTTTCCGAAAGGTCGGTTAGTTTGTCGAATAGACTATTGCGTTTTTTGGATTATTTCTGAAAACAGTAGGTGTTTGCCCAAATCGCATTTTGAAGCGATTGTTAAAATGCTGCGGTGTGGCATACCCTAGCTGATTAGAAATTTCGGCTGAACTAATTTTTGTATCTAACAATAATCTTTTCGCCTCTTGCCAACGACATTCTGTCATATAGCCAAATAGGGTAGAACCAAATATTTCCTTAAACCCATGTTTTAGTTTGTATTCGTTTAGTCCAACATACTTAGACACTTCTGATAGATTTGGAGCTTCTATATATTTTGCATTGATGTAGTCTCTCGCCGCAATTATTTTTTCCTTATCTGCCTTTACTTTGATAAAGTTATTTTTCTTTTGAATAAAAGGAAGATGAGTCGCGGCCAAAAATAATTCCATTGATCTGGACTGCAGAAATGAATCTCTCAAATTTCCTTTAAAAGGACCTTGTATAATATCTCGAAATAAAGATTCCATGGAAGCATCTATAGCGCCCCAATTAGTATACAACATAATTGCTTTACCGTTGGCAACTTTTTCTTTAAAATTTAGAAGATGACTTTCATCAGAATGAATCAAGTTCAAAAAATAGGAACGATCAAAAGAAATTCCAAAAGTATTTATCTCCGCTGTTTTATTTGAAACAGTAATATCAAATTCAGGAGAGTACATCAAATTGTAATGCCCGCCAATCAAATCATACGATTGATTCAATTGTTTATATGAAAAGCGATAATCTCCTTTCAATCCAAAATGCAGCCGAACAACATCTTTTTTATCCGAAGAGGAAAGTGTAGTTTCTTTTTCAAATTTCGTGGAGTTATAGCCTATAGTCATATTATCATTAGCATAGGCTACGCCTTCAATTTTTCCAAAAGGAATGGTTCGAGAAAATTTTGATTCTTGAAATTGCATTAAGTAAAGATATCAATTAAACAATTGTCTAGGACGCAATGTAGTTCAATGATTGCTTCGCAATCACAATCACGATCGATTGTCCTTGCGCCGCAGGCACTTGGCGATCGTTGGTCCTTCCTTACGTGTTCTATCGTCTGTTCGACCTAGGGATGAGCTTTCTTAAATCAAAGAACTGGAATTCAATGGCGAATTAAAATATTGATCAACACTTGTGTGCTAAGGAAAGAACGCTGGAGGCTTAAATTTATTGCGTATCGATTCATCGAAACAATAAACCTAAAGCTCTTCCTCCACAAATAATTTCACCTGCTTAATGTTTTTCTCAACTTCAGCATAAAAGAATGAAATGAAATTTCTATTATTTTCTATTTTCCATAAATAGGATAATAGAATATTTTGTTCCTTTTTCGAAAGGTCAATGGGCAAATTAATGTCAATTATATTCCCCAATTCATTAAAAATGAAATTCGGTGCGATAGCATTATTGATTTTTTCAAAGTAGCTTTCCTGAAACTGCATTTCAGTATATTCTTCTTCAAATTTTCTAAGAATACTGTAGTCATACTCGTAGAGAGAAATGATCGAAAACCGTAGAGAATCATTTTTTAGCAGCTCAAGTCCTCGGGACTTTAGCGTTTCATATCCAGAAATATTTTGAATGGAAATAAAATCTCTAGTTAAATTGAAATAATGTTGCATCAAAGAATCTTTTTTTACTTCATTTCCCATGATAACATTTCTCCAAAATTTGCATGCTTTTATTCCATCCGAATGACCGTTTTTATTTACTACGACGTCATCCAAATCTTTTTCTAACCCATTCCTTATTTCTGTTAATATTTTTTGCTCAACTAGGTTGTCATTTCTATTATCATTCCAATTGTTAAGTGCAAATGCAGTAATCACAGCAATAAAAATAGAGAGGAATTCGAAACCATATTTTTTCCACTTTTTTCCCTTTTTCATGTTGTGTTGAGTTTAATAAATTGTACTAATTATCTCATCGAATAGTTATATCCAATTTTCAAAAGATTGAAAAATGTCTCTTGCATTTCTTCAACCTTGCTTATTCGAATGTGATAATAATATTTGCCAGAATATTCCCCAGTTTTAAAAATCTGACTACTATCAATGATTTTGTCGCTATAAAATTTCACATCCATACATTTGCTCATCGGACGAACTACAAAGCAAGTGGTTTTTGAAGTAAAAATTATAGTATTCACTGAGGCTGATATTTCCATTTCTGGCCAATCGATGACGCCAACTATTAATTTGTCAAAGATTAATAAATGTTCATCGGATTTCCCATCAAACAATTTATCTATATCGTACTTGCCACACATGTGGTTTTGATTTGGTTTCCCAAATTTCCTTTCGCACTTTGGACAATACCAAGCCATTAAAATTCTTAAAAGATCAGATGAATTGAAAGAAAGATAAAGAATTATTTTTAAAACCTAATCGCTAAAAAATTAGAAATAAAAAAACCTGAATCACCAGTAATCTCCGGTAATTCAGGTTGTTCATCCTCGATGATGATATAACCCCTGGGAAGGGAAATGATCATCTAACTAAATCCTCGAAAATCTCGGGTTTGACTACTGAATCATTATACTCCTTTTTATAGGTATACTGGAGTATATCATAAGATGTAACTACCCCTTTCAATTCCCCCCGCAGGTTTACTACAGGTAAGGCATGGAAGCGATTATCTAAAAATAACTCTGCCGCAGTGCCTACTTTATCCTTTGGCGTTATTTTGATATAATTCGGATTCATCACTTCACTAATTGGTAATTTCTGATTCTTTGCGTTTTCTTCCAAATGATTCCAAAGATCATAGGTGGTGACTAAACCAACCAATTTTCCTTGGTCCACTACTGGAACATGGTGTGTGCGATTTCCTTTCAATATGCTCGAAACTTCCCCTAAATTTTGATGTGGGGAGACCGTAATAGGATTTGTGGTCATTATGCGACGGACTTCTTCGTTCATCATTGGCTTGACGTTTTTTGGTAATGGCGATTAGATAAGGTTAATATACAATAAAATATATATTTATGCCAAATATTCGGTATAAAATTATGTTTAATGGGCTAAATGAAGTAATATAGTCTGTAAAAATGGGCAATTAAAGAATAAATGAAATAATATATTTGCGATTGACATTTGAATTAGATGGTTCTTTATCCTAAGTGTCGACCATTATACAACCTAAGAAGGCCCACCTTGTTTTCCCTAAAATTGAATACTTAAAAAAGTATATTAGCCCTATGAAATCGACTTCAATCAGGCTTGGAGGGGTGCCCGAGCATTTTAATCTCCCAATTCATCTGGCGAAAGAAAATGGTGAATTTCTAAAAAGGGGAGTAGACCTTCAGTGGAACACCTATTCAGGTGGTACTGGTCAGATGACGGCAGCCCTGCGAAATAATGAAGTAGATGCTTGTATTCTATTAACGGAAGGAGTCATCAAAGATATTATCGCTGGAAATGAAGCAAAGATTATTTCTGTTTACGTAAATACACCATTGATCTGGGGAATTCACACAGGGATGAAAAATGAGCTGCTGCATCATGCAGACATTTATGATAAAAGAATTGCAATTAGTCGCTTTGGTTCTGGTTCACATTTAATGTCAATCGTAGATGCAAATTCTCAAGATCAAAAAATTGATGAAAGTCAATTCCACATTATTAAAAATTTAGAAGGAGCTTTGGAATCTTTAGAACATTTAGAAACGGATGTTTTCTATTGGGAGAAGTACACCACTAAACCATATGTCGATTCTGGTCAACTTAGAAGGGTAGGCCAATTTTTATCTCCTTGGCCTTGTTTTGTAATAGCTGCAAGAAATGAAATATTAGAAAAATCTCCGGAAGCGATTACTCGAATGTTGCGCACAATACATGATGCCACTGATCAATTCATGTATGCTAAAAATGCAATTGATTTAGTTAGCAAACGGTTTGGACAAAAACCTAAGGATGTGGAGAAATGGTATCACACCACGGAATGGGCTATTCATGGTTGGGTAAGTGAAAAGATGATTCAAGCTGTATTATTTAATCTTAGAACTGCACAGATAATTGCTGAGGATGCGGTTATTCCGGAATTGATTTGGAAGAGGTAGGATATATTATTTTGTCAGGCTACTAAGATTTCTATTTTTGCGAAAAGTTTTATAACGCTTGCAATAGGCAGTATGATAGCTATGGTTTTTCATAAACTCAATTTGAATGCTATTCCACTTTTTCCTAGTTAGTGTTTTGTTGTAATGCTTTAATTCAGTAAATAAGGTATCACCGATTTCTTTAAATTTATTGGTTGCTAAATATTCTAAATCTGCATCTGCAAGAATACATTCTAAGTTTGTTTTTGGCTCTTGTGGAATTCTAGTAGCCATGATCATCCCACATATTTTATCTATTTCAACTTGACTAAAATTATATTTAAATAATACTCTTCGAGCAATTTTACATCCTTTTTTCTCGTGTTCTATGTTGCTTTGGGTAAATCCTATGTCGTGAAATAAAGCGGCTATTTTTAAGAGTAAAATGTTTTTCTTAGAAATCTTTTCTTTGTCCGCGATGTAGATAACTTTCTTTAGTACATATTGGGTATGACCAACGGTGTGATAGGTTAAAAATTTGGGTAATTTTTTTTCCAAAAGTTGAATAACTTCGTCATAGATTTTGTCAAATCTTTTCGACATAAATTAGTGTTTATTTTTCCTACTTACCTGTCCTCCTTTAACCTCTTTGATGCTTTGGATGTACATAAAAGCATTAGGGTCGGTTTTATATACTTCCTTTTTAATCTTATGAATCTCTAATCGTGTTACCACTGTTACAATAATATCACAATCATGCTTAATATCAAAGGCACCGGGCAAATATCCTCGTTCTCCTTTGTAAACGGATATGGCTTTATGAAGTTCATTGACAATTAAAGATTTAAGTTTATCAGATTCTGGTGAAATAATGGTCAAGGCGGTATATTCTTCGAAGCCATCTACTATATAATCTGAAACTTTGACTGCAGTGAAATAAGTAATTATTGAATAAAGTGCTTTTTCCAACCCAAGTTGAAAAGCAATCAATAGAAAAATGCTAGTGTTTATCGCTAGTATTATTTCTGAGGTAGAATATCCAAATTTATCATGCAGGTAGTCCGCCACGACTTCTAAACCATCCAATACACCTCCGCCTCTAATCACAAATCCTATTGCCAATCCAATGAAAAATCCTCCAAAGGCCGCTGTTAAAAACGAATCATGGGTTACTGTGGGAACTGGGATTACATTTAAGCCAATGGCTAGTAAAATCATCGCTAGCAATGCAGTCATTGCAAAGTTTTTTCCAATATGCTTGTAACCAAGAATGATAAAAGGAAGATTTAAGAGTATCAAAGGAATACTAACATCTATGTGAAAAATCTCATGAATCAAAATGGAAATACCGGTAATACCGCCATCCAAAAAGTGATTAGGAATCATGAATCCCCGGATGGAAACCACAGCACAGAGTACTCCTAATACAGTAAAAAAAATGGATCTAGGGGAGAATATTTCTTTCCAAGAGATTGAATCTGTGGACACGGAAGGTTGGTTTTTTGAAGTAAATACTGATATCAGGGTTTAAAATAATGTATTAACATGGATTATTTGAATATTATCTCTATTTATTAAGAGACTTTCATGAATTCTGGATTTATTCTCCACCTTTCCGATCTCATACTAATTTAGGTAATTACTTTTGCACCTCATCTAATTTCTCTGTCTCATTTAAAAATTTCGACCACAACCTAGAGTCATCCTTTTCCTCCATGTAATCCAAGCAAACTTGAAATTGATCTTTTACAAAAGAATCAATTCCATTCTTGGACAGCCATTCAAAAAACACAGCATAGCTCTTCTGAATCGCTGCCTTTTGTTCTTTTGAAAATATCTGAATATTATAATAATTTGGTCGCTCTAATAGATTTAAATAAATATCTTTTGGTCGAATGAAATTGGTAGAGACCATTTCTTTATACATCTCAGGTAAATACTCCATATTGAAAACAGAAACAGTAGGGGATACTTTAAATTGTATGTTTTTTAATCTACGGATATGCTCTCTATTAATAAGTATTTTTTCCCAATCCATCTCTTTACGAATGTATTCTCCCAACTCGCCGATTCCATCTATGCTCGCCATGATTTCGACATTGGAGAATTGCTCCCAAAGTTGAAGTACATCCCATTGTTTGAATGTTAGTTTGGAAAAATTAGTATTGTACCTCAAGAGCAAATCTGTATTCCCATTTTTTATCAACCACTCTAACAAGAGATAATGTTCTTCCGTCACCATTGGTTCGCCACCCGCAATGTAAATTTCCTTAGCCTGTTTTAAAGCTGTTCCTGTTTTAGAAATAAAAGCGTCAAAATCTTTAATGTTCTTGATGATCGCTTTTTCACCCACATGTCGCCCCAAGGCTTTTGCGTCCTGAAACCATTTGGAACTAGCTCCATGCCAACAAGTTCTACATCGGAAATTACAAACGTTGGAAAATCGGATGTCAAAATAGTAGGGGAGTATATTTTCGATTGGTTTTAAATCGCCATATTTTTCAAAAGTTTCCAACCGCATGCTTTTTCCACCCGCTTGTTCTACATGGATGCATTTAGCACAACGCTTGTCAGATTCCCCCTTGGAAAATTTTTCTCTAATTTGATTAATAGCATCTCCCTTCCAAATCTCTTCTAAATTTTTCTCATTGATATTCCCAAAAGGAATATTTGCCACACAACAGGCTTTTGCCATGCCATTGTCACCAATGTGTAGGTGAATCCAAGGCATTAAGCAATAAGGTGTTTTTTTATCTTCACTCATTAGGCTAAATGTAGGACAAAAAAATAAAGTGTAGAGAATCAACCCTACACTTCATTTAAATTTTAGTCTAAATCTTAGTCTTCAATCAGCGATAAATTGGTGTGATAGCTTCTTTCTTTTGTCTGAATAACCAAGACATAAATTCCTGGATTGACTTTTTGACTATAGTCATTTCTTCCATTCCAACGCAGTTGGTTTTGGGAATTATTTAATTGCCCAATGTCAAAGGATTTTACTTTTTGACCAAGCATATTGTATATACCAGCATCCAATATTTTTGTATTAGCAGCTTCATTTATTAATATTTCTATTATTGTAAATTCATCAAAAGGATTTGGAAAGGCGCTTAGTGAAATTTCATTTTCTGGAATGCCTGTTGCACCAATAACTATACCTTCACCTCCCACTTCCCAGCAATTGGCACAGATCTCTCCTCCGTTTTCCAAATCTAGGGCTAAGAATGCTGTATGTTCAGAAAGCACGCGCTCTTCTATACTTAAATTCACAATGTCCTGGATGTCTTGAAATGACTCACTATTTCCTTCCAAATATTTGATTTCATTTCCTACCCACATCTCTCTGTTTAGACTATCGTTTTGAAGAGAATGACTTTCATTGATCCATTCTTCTTCATAAATAAATTCATTGTTATTGAGCGCGGAGAATTCTATTTCCATAGGAAAGCCTCCTACAAATTTTCCAACTTGAAGAATAGGTTTATTAGGCAGAACCACGCTATTTACAGCATGTCTCTTATAAGTAAAACCTTGATCCATCTTGATATGTAAATCGTAGTCGGGTTGAGCATAAATTAAATCTGAGAAAGTGCTTTGGCATATATCCCAAATATTAAGACTTCCTTCGAAAAGACCTCTATAACTTCCTTGACTGTAAGTGCTTAAGTTATTATAAAGATTAAAGTGATTCGTAGAAATATAAGTTGGTATATTCCAGTCTTGGATTACCCGATAATTTTCTGATTGATAATCGAGAATATGAATTCTTGTCGGATCATTGTCTAAGAATTCTATTAGGTTGTCTGATACGTTTTCTGCGTTCCAGAAATCGATGTCATCCCCATTGGTAACGTAGATTATGTCAACCGGAAAGTCCATTTCCTTGGCATATTTTATTCCCTCGTGTAACAATTTTTCTGTGTCTAATTGAAATGAGCTTAGTGAAACCCATTGTTCGATCATTGCAGGCGTCATGCTCATCCAATCCGAATTGGTAAATTCAATTTGATTATTATTTAGAAATCCGAATTGAAAATAATTTTCCGCGCTAGAAACATTAGTCATGGATTGTTTTAAAGCGGATAAAACCGATGCTCTATCCAAATAAGAATTATAGGTGTCGTATTCCATAAGGATGAGGAAATGCTTATCGGTGGTAATAGTCATTTCGATAGGCGCTAAATAGGCTAGTTGAAAAAATTGCTCGTCTTGATCATTAAATTTTCCAACGTAATAATTTTCTTGATTGAAAGGAGCATCGACAACATATTTAATAGGAGCGTTAAAGTCTTCCGCACTTAATTCTACCAATTCAATATCCCCAAAAACTGGGTCAACGGCTGAAGTAAATTCCTTTCCGGAGACACCACTAATCTGAGGATTTTGCCAATCAGAATTGGGAATATGAATGATTCTCACTTTATCTAATGGCTCTGAACCAGTTTGTAGAATGGAAGTTGGTAGCCACGTGGTTATGGATTCTGAATCCCAATCGGTTGGGCATAAATAAGTAATTTTAATTTTTCTTGTTTCTCCTTTGAATAATGGAAAAATTCTAATTTGATAGTTGGAGTTGCCTTTTGAATAAAGAATTGAAGGATCTCTATTTCGATCGACAATATCCTCGTAGGTTTGCCTAGCTTTAGATATATCAAGCACTTCCGCTTGAACTATTGTACTTCCATCTGGCATCCAGAGCCAAGAATCATGTACTAAAGACCCATTAGGTAAATTGAAGTCTAGCACAATTTCTAATTCCATTCCTTCAGGGAATTGCAGACCTTCAGCAGATATAGTTAGGTAAAGTCCTACTTCGGTGTAGATTCCTTTGGGCTCCAAACTAATAGTTGCTTCCTCTATTTTTCCAGCGTCGCCATGTGGCCACCACCATTGATCAGGATCAACAATTTGAAGTACGTTTTGGGCATTAAGAAATGTAGTAAAGAATAGAAATCCTAGAACTAGGATGAGTGTTGAGTTTTTCATTTGTTGGCTTTTTTGTTTCTTGAAAATAAATTCTATAAATGAAAAACCAGTGTTATTTTCGCTGAATTGACTAATAGACAGCACTTTATATGACAACTACTTGGCATATGATCACAGTTCGAATTGAACAACTAACTAAAAAGAGGGCTAAAATGAATTTAAAAGATGAAAATATTCTCCTAATAAAAGACCAAGAATTCCCTACTTACATGTAATTTTGCGCCTTTCTTATCTAGCTGAAATTTCAGCA
>CALGJW010000600.1 GCA_937930025.1 uncultured Saprospiraceae bacterium
GGAAGAGCGAAATATCGTGACTGATATTGCCGGAACTACAAGAGATTCCATTCATTCAAAATACTCCAAATTTGGGAAAGAATTTCTAATCATTGATACCGCCGGAATTCGAAAAAAGGCTAAAGTTCACGAAAACTTAGAATTTTACTCTGTAATGCGGGCTATTAAGGCGTTAGATGAAGCTGACATTTGTCTATTAATGATCGACGCCCAATCAGGTGTCGAAGCGCAGGATATGAGTATTTATCGCTTGGCAATCAAACGAAACAAAGGTATAGTCGTCTTGGTGAATAAGTGGGATCTGATGAAAAAGGAGACCAATACCGCAAGAGATTATGAAAAGGAATTACGCTTTAAGCTAGCGCCTTTCAATGATGTTCCTATTGTTTTTATTTCTGCACTTGAAAAACAAAGAATATTTAAAGGAATTGAAGAAGCACTTAAAGTGTTTGAAAACAGAACCCGTAGAATTAAGACTTCGGTTTTAAATGAAATAATGTTGAAAGTCATAGATAACACCCCGCCACCAGCATATCGAGGTCGTCTTCTGAAAATTAAATATATCACCCAATTACCTACTTATTTCCCAGCTTTTGTATTTTTCTGTAATAGCCCTAAACATATCAGAACACCCTATAAAAACTTCTTAGAAAACCAATTAAGAGCGCATTTTGACTTCACCGGAGTACCTATTGGCGTATTTTTCCGTAGTAAATAATATAAACTAAGTACGATGCCATTTATTAAGACTGACTTTGAAGGGTTAATGGTTTTTGAACCAAAAGTATGGGGAGATGATCGAGGATATTTCTTCGAAGCTTATAATCAAAAAGACGCAGTAGAAGCTGGCGTCAATGCAACATTTGTGCAAGACAATCAGGCCAGATCTACCTATGGTGTGCTTAGGGGCTTACACTACCAAGTTGGTGCTTTTGCTCAAGCTAAGTTGGTCCGTGTATTTGAAGGAGAAGTCCTCGATGTTGTGGTAGATATCCGTGATGGCTCTAAAACCTACGGTCAAAGCTTTACCATTTTACTATCTGCTGAAAATAAAAAACAATTATACGTTCCAAGAGGATTCGCCCATGGTTATGTGGTTCTGAGCCCAACCGCTGAGTTCTTTTATAAGTGTGATAATTTCTATTGTAAAGAATGCGAAGGTGGTTTAGCATGGAATGATCCAACATTAAAGATTGATTGGAAGATAGAACACAAGGATGCACAACTATCTGATAAAGATCAAGTAAATCCAATTTTTGGTCAACATAGAAAATTCTTTTAATGGCTACAATATTAGTAACCGGTTCAAAAGGTCAACTTGGGTCAGAACTTCAGTTTCTTTCTAAGACAAATTCTAAGCATAATTGGCTTTGGACGGATGTAGCCGAGTTGGACATTACCAATGCAGCTGCAATTAGCGCATTTTTCGATAAAAATCAACCAGATTTTGTCATTAATACTGCAGCTTTTACAGCCGTTGATAAGGCAGAATCAAATGTTGAACTCTGCCATAAAATTAATGTTATCGGACCTGAATTATTGACTGTAGCAGCTAATAAGCACAATGCTGTTCTCATTCAGATATCAAGCGATTATGTGTACGACAATGGGTTAGATAGGCCCATTTTGGAAAGTGATCCTACTAAACCAAAATCTGTTTATGCTGAAACTAAGTTAGGAGGGGACCTAGCTGTTTTGAAGCACTCAAAAAATATTGTTCTCCGCACCAGTTGGGTCTATTCTTCTTTTGGCCATAATTTTGTAAAAACCATGATTCTCCTAGGATCTGAACGAGACTTGTTAACTATTGTGGATGATCAGATTGGAACTCCAACTTATGCACGCGATTTGGCCAAGATAATTATTGATATGGTCGAAAAAATGGAAAGTGGGTCAAATGAACTATCAGGTATTTATCATTTTAGCAATGAGGGAGTTTGTAGCTGGTTTGATTTTGCCAAGGCTATTTTTGAAGAAGAAAAAATAAACTGTAAAATAAAGCCAATTCCCACTATTGACTACCCACTTCCGGCTAGAAGACCTAGCTATAGTGTCCTGAATAAGGGAAAAATTAGAACAGAATTGGGCATAGAAATTCCTCATTGGAGAGATGCGCTTAGAGCCTGTTTGGTTGAAATTCGAAAATCTGTTGGCTAGTAGTCAGATTATGCCTTAAAAAGCAAACTATTAAATCGGGATTTTCGTTATATATTGCACAGGGCAATCCCGAAATATGCTTAATCATCTTTACCGTCTTCCTATTACTTGCCTTTTGGTATTTCTTGGCTTATGCCTAGGAAACCAATCTTATGCTACACACAATCGTGCTGGAGAGATCACTTATCGACAAACTGGACCTTTAACTGTTGAAGCAACGGTCACTACTTACACCAAATCATCGAGTGTAAATGCAGATCGAGACACTATCATAGTTTGTTGGGGGGATGGACTATGTGATGATGTTGTTCGATCGAACGGTCCAAATGGTACCAACGGTGTTCCCAGTGGAGAAGACATCGGAAATAAT
>CALGJW010000601.1 GCA_937930025.1 uncultured Saprospiraceae bacterium
GGCTGGGGGTGGAGTAGGCCCAGCGAATGCGAAGGAGTTATTGGCTGTTGGAATCGATGCCTTACATTGTTCTATCCATGAAAAATCTAGGGGGCAGTCGGCGATGGGGGAGCGGATTAGATATGATATGGGAAAAGTAAAGGGGATGATTAAAGCAATGAATATTTAAATTTAAAATTTATGAAGAGACGCAATGCATTGCGTCTGTACTAAATTTAAATTTAAAGTCAAAAGTGTCGAATGAGGATTTAATTTGAATTCCTACGTAAAGCCCCAGCGGGGCGGTGATGTTTGTAGCAACGCGTAAAACATCAAACCCGGATTTTAGCACCAGAGGCGCGTTGAGAAATAAAAATTAAAATATTCGAAGTGTCGAATGGATAGTATGATTAAATTTTGGAATCGAATGAAATGCGAATGGAATCGCAGACCTTCAGCCTGCCAAAATTTGGTATTTAGTATCCCCCGAGCTATGGAACCTGCCTGACTGACGGCAAAGGCAGGTCTTAGGCCTTCAGCCTAATTTGATAACGCTTTCTATTTTGGTTTTTTAGTCGTCTTCTACTGGCTATATTGAAGTAGTGAAAAGCTGTATGCCGATGGCCGATTGGCCAGCAGGTTCGTAGCCAAACAATCACGTTTCTCTACTCAAAATAAATTCGACCTTGCTTCGCAGAAAATTGCCTCTTAGAGAATTGTGTTGCAAATAATTGAACTGATTGGAAACACGTTTTTCGACTCAAAATATTGTATCGTCCTGAAATAGGTTTACACTTAAACCTATAAAATTGTGAAAAATTCAAATGTAAAAAGAGTCAAGAGCCAGAAAAGGTATTCTGAAGACTTAAAGCGTAAGATTGCAAAAGATTACTTAAGCGGAGTTGCGAGCTATGCAGTTTTAGCTGAAGAAAATGGTCTTAGAAATAGAGATGTTGTTAAGGAGTTTGTTAAATGGTATCGTCGTAAATTAGCAATTGAACCATCAGTTGAAACTGAAATGTCTAAAGTCATGAAAGAAGATTCAGAGCTGAACTCTGAAGAAAAGGACCTAGAAATAGCTAAGCTAAAAGAACTGCTTAAGTTAGCAAAACTGAAAACTGAGATGTTGGAAACAATGATTGATGTCGCTGAAAAAGATCTCAAAATCGATATTAGAAAAAAGTCTGGTACCAATCAGTAGTAAAAATGAAGGCTTATTATAAGGGCACAGGACTTGAATTCTTGTGTCAACTGGTTTGTAGGACTCGTCAAGCCTTTTACAAAAGACAACATCGTTTAGAACATCAGAAATTTGAAGCTTCTATAATTGTAGAACTGGTAAAGAGAGAACGTAAGATTGCAAAAAGAGTAGGATCTAAAAAATTGCATTTGATTTTGAAAGAAGAATTAAAGCAACATGGGATTTATGTTGGGAAAGATAAATTTCATGAGATACTAAAGAGTAATGATCTCATAGTTCGCAATCGCAAAAGAGGTCCAAAAACTACTAATAGCAGGCATAAACTGCCAATATATCCGAATATTGCGAAGAATATGTATTTGGATCGCTCTGAAAAAATGTGGGTTTCAGACATCACTTATATTCGAGTAGGCTTAGGGTTTTGTTATCTTATGCTAATCACTGATTCCTATTCAAGAAAGGTTGTTGGTTATAATTTTGGACAGAACATGACCGCAGAACTTTGTACAGTGGCTCTAAAAGAAGCTATGAAAAACAGAGCTTATCCTGATCGAAAATTGATGCATCATTCTGATAGAGGATCACAATATTGCTCTTTTGACTACACAAAAATATTATTAGATCAAGGTATTCCAATAAGCATGACGGAAAATGGAGACCCATTAGAAAATTCTTTAGCAGAAAGAATGAATAGGATCTTCAAAGATACTTTCGCCTTGGATGAAAGATTTACACATTACGAAAGTGCAAAAGAAGTAGTTGACAATGCTGTGAAATATTACAATGAACGCCTACCTCATTCATCTGTTGATTTGCTCACTCCAAGCCAGGCTCATCACAGAAGAGGAAAGCTTAAAAAACATTGGAAATGGTATTGGCGAGAAAACCAACCAAAAAGAATTAATGAGAATTTATACACTCCGAATTGAACATAAATTCTATATTCACATGACAACCTATATCAGGGCAATAATATTCAGTGTAAACCCAGGTTAGGACGAATTTTGTGAAGACAACCTATATCAGGATTATTAATTTACCTGTAAACTTATTTTAGGACGGTACATATATTCGTCCCCAAAACCTAGAACCAAGCGACCAGCACCTAGTTCCCATTAAAACAACTCCCCTTGCCCCTTAGTCTCCACCTCCTTAGTTTCCTTTGGCTCTTGCGCTTGAGACTCCTCCTTTTCCTCATCAAACAAACTAGATTCCATCAACTCATCCTCCGTCTCTAATATCTCCAAATTCAACTCGTTCGTATTCACAAAGTCACACCACTTACAGGTCGGCTTTCCACAACCTTGGTAGAAATCATGATCCATGATTTTTGCATAAGTATCTTTAATCCAACCGCGCACTAATAGTTCGTCTTCTCCTCTGTAATCCAATCCTTTCATGAGGAATTCTCCAGTTTGCTTTTCTGGATTGGTGTAAACGATGGAAGCGTCTAGGACCGACTTAGTAGGGTATTGGGCTTTAAAAAGAATATGGTAAAAATATAATTGGCGCCAGTAGTTACCGCCGTATGGTTCTTTTTCTGAAGGTGGTTTGAGTCGCGCAGATTTGTGCTTTCCGGTTTTGTAATCAATGATTCTGACTTCCTTTTCATTTTCCGAAAAATTCACGCGGTCAATTTCACCTCCAATCGGAACACCGTCCACTTGGGTTTGATAAATGGCCATTTCTAATTGAACCTTAGCGGGGATTTGGTTTTTGAAAAAATCGTGATAAAGCTTCAGATTGTTTTTTCCAAGATCCAATCGATTGTTGTAGAAGGCTAAGTCCATGTAGCCAGCATGCTTTTGCATTTCTTCTTCAAATACATTTAAGACTTCAGGAACTGCCAGTAATTGCTTGTTCTCATTCACGGGACCATACATTTCTTGTAGAGCCCTGTGTATGGAGGTTCCGTAAGAAGCCTGTGGAGAAGAAATAGTAGGAACCGAAATGACTCTTTCGTAGAAAAAACTTAATGGACAATTTAAAAAAGTGTTTAAAGCTGAGGCACTAAGCTGGAAACCTTTCAGTAGCTTATCAATGCTGGATTTATCTAATTCAGCAATTCTTGGCGCATCAGACTGAATCTGCAGACTAGCTAAATATTCAGGCATTTTATCTTCTGGGAAAACGCGCTCTTCTACATTTTCTACTCCAACCGCTTCCATGTATTCATTTAAAAATGGAGCAGGCTCCTGCTTTTTCTCATTGAAGTTTACTGCAGGAAAACTCAGGTGCAAATGTCTTTCCGCACGAGTCATAGACACATAAAATAATCGACGATTTACTTCTTCATGGGCAGAACTTCCACTTAAGGTTATGGTATCAGGATAGGAGAATTTCCCCATATGATTTTTTCTAATCCAATCCCCTCTGTTGCAATTCGGCATGAAGACATAATCAAACTCCAATCCTTTCGAGCCATGAGCAGTCATCATCTGAACTTTATTTCCACCTTGCGCATAATTTTTTAGCGGAAGAGAAATCCGATTGGAGGACATTTGGTCCATCATGCTGGTCAACGCTTGAATATCTAATTTTGGATTCTTTCTCAATTCTTGTTTTACAAAATCTTTGAAAGTCTGAACTATTTGCAAAGACTGTAATCCATTTGGTTCTTTCACCAAATAGGAAACCCAATTGCTTCGGCTCAGTATTTTTTCAACCAATACATAGAAAGGAATATTGGCAGTATCCTGAATGAATTCTTCGAGTAGTTTATGAACTCCATGAATAATCTTTGGAGCCGATAGACCAATGGTTTCTAATTCCGCAATTGGTTTTTCAATAATAGCTCGTAGACTTGGCCTTTCTCCTTTTGGAAAAGTAGATCGATATAGTGCAATTTTTTGAAGATCAGCCCGAGGAATTTGTAAAAACCTGAAATGCAGAATGTCGAATAATTTATAATCACCTGCATTGGGACTTCTGTACTCTAGGTCTAGGTATTCCAGTATATCAATGATTTGACCAGTCAAATGTTCTTCCAAAATATTAGAAGGCCTGACCGTATCAAATGGAACGCCACGCTTTGTAAATAATTCTACGAATGGCTCAGAGATCGCATGCTTTTTATAAATTATTGCAATGCTTTTTGGTTCGACCCCATCTGCTAGCAATTGTTCTATTTGTGCGCAGATGTCAAAGGTCTCTTGAAAAGGATTGGGGTATTTTACAAAAGTTGGAACTGCTGGAAAGTCAGCCACGGTTGGATTCGCAGCAATCAACTCCTTAGTCAGATTTGGAATTTGATTGATCAGCCGCTCTTCATTTTTTTCAATAAAAATTTTACTTCCATTCAATATCTTTTTGGAAGAACGATAGTTGTTATCTAGTACAACGAGATCAATATTTTTTTGATGATCCTTATAAAAGTCAACAATGTTTGCCAATCTAGCTCCTTGAAATTCATAAATGGATTGGTCATCATCGCCCACCACAAATAGATTGGGATCTTCCCAGAAGGAAGTCAGCAGTTGAAGCACCTCGTGTTGTGAACCGTTGGTATCTTGATATTCATCCACCAAGATGTATTGAAACTGCTCTTGATATCTTCCTAGAAAATCATCATCCTTTTTGAATGCCTCGATCACCCAATTGATCATATCTGCAAATTCGTATTTCGAATGCTTTTTTAGCAATGCCTCATACTTCGGATACATTTCAATCCCCGCCTTTAAGCGTTCCATTTTTTGAACCGCGGCATCAATTAGTTTTTGCTTTGGATCTCCCGCATTGAATGTTTTATATTTTCTTTTGTATTGAAAATCAGGATCATCGGGCAACCCTTTTAGGTAACTTCCTATTTTTTCGAGCAGATCATTTGTTTCCCAATGTTCTTGCTTGATACTGCTGAATAAATTACGCAGTGGGCCGACGGCCATATGCGGATCTAAACTACCTTTCACCAAGGCGTTTTCATAAGGAAGTTCATCGATCAGAGAATGGATATATTCAATTTGTTCTAACTCATTTAAGGTTTCCAAATTTTGACGTCCAAAGCGATCTAGATTATTTCTAATAATGCTATCACAAAAAGAGTGGAAAGTATAGATGTTTACGTTGTGTGCTTCAGGGCCAATAAATTTTAGCAGTCTTTCTCGCATAGCGACAACACCGGCATTGGTAAAAGTCATGCAAAGAATATTGGAAGCTTGAACATCCGCTGATTGTAAAATCTTTCCTATGCGCGAAGCCAACATATGCGTCTTACCCGTTCCTGGACCTGCGATGACCAGCATAGGACCGTCGATCTTGTCAACCGCTCGGGACTGTTTTTCATTAAGTCCAGCTAATACTTCTTCGAAGGCTTGATCTCTTGTTGCTTTAACATTCATATTTATTCCGATAGTTGTAGGGAAATCTCTTGAGTTATTAATACCAATAAGGTTATTGGAAATTACTGCTAGCGAATATAAGGCACCTGCGGTAAAACCATTCTTGTTTGAACTTTAAATTAGAATTTTTATACCCCGCTGGAAAAATTGTTAGTTATGAATGTAAAAGGATAGTCAACACATGGCCCCTGCTCAGAAAATCCGTGACATTATTTTGGCCGGCGGTTCCTAATCCAGGGTGGGACTTCTTTTTTTACTACGTAAAAAAAACGGCCCGCCCACCGCACCAGCCAACCTGTGCGCACAACAGCTAAATCATCAATTTTAAAAATCGAAAAACTAGCCGTAAACCAACGATGTTTAAGGAAATCCAACACGCAGTTCTCCTGGAACTACGATCCGTATTTTATTCGAGACAAAAATATAGAAAATAATTTAAAAACACAAAATGTATCAATAAATAAAACAAAATATTTATTATTGGTAATTGGAAAGCAATAATTCCTAAGTATTAATTCTAATGCGGAACAGTTCATCAATAAAATTCTAGTGTATTATAATTCTTCTAGTTATCACTGTTCCTGAGACAGTTTGAAACTCTAATAAGTAATCTTTTTTATTAGCACAATTTTATCTGATTCTAAAAATTTGCAATAATATATTCCTGCGGATTCTTCTTTAAGATTTATTTTTTCAGAAGAATTATGATTAGGGTATAGAGATTTGACTAAAGGTCTTTAAGTGCAATAGATTTTAATATTCGGCCCTTGTTGGTTTTTAGAGAATATCGATATGTTTAATTCTTCAGCCTCCATCTAATAGAAATTGTGCAGCAATAGATCGAATTCAAACTATAAGAGATTGAATGCTTTAAAAAAGATGGACTAAAAAGGTGATAAAAATCGTGTGGGGAAAAATCCCCAGCTCTTGGGGAAAAATCAATATTCCCCTGATTACGCTACTCAAATTCAAATCATAAAGGAGTGGGGACTTTAAAAAAAAGATGTAGGAAAAAGGTGATAAAAATCGTTCTGGGGAAAAATCCCCAGCTGTCGGGGAAAAATCAATATTC
>CALGJW010000602.1 GCA_937930025.1 uncultured Saprospiraceae bacterium
CTTGTTTGATCTGGCACTTGAGTTTTGAAGATGGATTAACTGGTACTGAAGTTGGTGCGAATGCGAACGATTTAGAAGGTTGTTACAGTTTATCAAATCCAATTACGGTTTACAGAAGTGAAGGTGCGGTTGATGGCGGAACAATTAGTACAGAAGATGCAACAGAAATTTGTGCAGGGAATGGTATTGGTGATCCAATCAATGTAACAGTAGAGGGAAGTGAAGGAAATAACTCAGCATGGGTGATCACTGATGTAGATGGCAACATATTAGGATTGCCAGCAGGTCCTCCATTTGATTTGGATGGTGCAGGAACAGGCGTGTGTTTGATTTGGCACTTGAGTTTTAATGGCGTATTAGGGGGAGCTGAAGTTGGTGCAAATGCTGGAGATTTAGTTGGCTGCTATGGTTTATCAAATCCGATAACAGTTACACGTACAGGAGTAGCGGGCGGAACAATTAGTACAGATGATCCGACGGAAATTTGTGCAGGTGATGGCGTAGGCGATCCAATCAATGTTACTTTAGAAGGAAATGAAGGCAGCAATTCAGCATGGGTGATCACTGATCCAGATGGTAATATTTTAGGATTACCGGGAGGTTCTCCATTTGACTTAGATGGAGCAGGTGCAGGAACTTGTTTGATCTGGCACTTGAGTTTTGAAGATGGATTGGGTGGTGCTGAAGTTGGGGCGAATGCCGCAAATCTTTCAGGTTGTTACAGTTTGTCGAATCCTATTACGGTTGAAAGATATGAAGAAGGCGGTCCTTGTGAAAATGGATTTAATGCTCCATCAAATGCAAGATTAAGAACGGATACAAAGCAATCTATCGTTGGGTTTACGATCTATCCAAATCCTGTTACGGATCAGCTTACTGTCTCTTTAGATAAAACGATTTCTTCAAATTCAGATGGAATGATTCAGCTTGTTGATTTGAGTGGTACTATCTTATTAGAGCAAAATATTACAGAACAAAACAGTACGGTTTCTATCGGAAAAATTATTCCTGGAATTTATTTCATCCGTTATATAAATGGTGATGAAAGTACGGTGAGAAGATTGGTGAAAGAATAGAATTCGAAAGCTAGTTTATATGGAAGCCTTTCACTTTTACAAGTGGAAGGCTTTTTTGTTCTATTTAACTGATGTTACGCAAATATTTTGTGAAAATTAAAAACTTCATTAGCCGATAGCTTCCTTTAACTTACATTTCTATTGCGGAAAAAGGAAAGTGAAAAGCAAGGTTAAATACATAAAAAGAAATAAGTTAAAAGTGGCGGCGGCTGCCCGAAAATATACTAAAGCGTAGGCTTGATTCGGGGAATCAAAGAGTGTAGAGTTTCTATTTTCTAGCGTTTTTTTTTCTTTTTTTGGCAATGAAATCGAAGATTCATGAACACCATAGATAATAAGTGGTGAACTAAAAAAAGAAAAGCCCAGCCGGCTAGAGGCGAATACTAAGCTCTCCCTTGAAGCATTGGTATTATTTTAAAGATTTGAGTAGAACTAGATTTGATGCATTTAACCTATAATTGTTTCTAATTATCTTGTTTCTCCAGATCAATCTTTACCTTTTCCATATAATCATCCCACTTTGTTTTTCGATAAAGTTCTTCGGCAGCATAAGTGAGTTCAGGCATAATTGTTTCAGGTGTTTTATAGCCCGGAGACGTTGCAATAATATCAAATTTAGAATCCAGATAAACGACTGTAGGGTAGGAGAGTTTACCTTTTAGAATAGAATAAGCCAAGGCGTGAATTCCTCCACGTCCACCTTCTTTCCACGAGAAGGTTTTACCTCTAAATACGATATCTTCTTTTTGCTCCGCATTAAGCTTGATTGGATAAAAATGTTTGTTTAAGTAAGTTGCTACTCCTTTCTCTGTGAAGGTTTTTTTATCCATCACTTTGCACCAACCACACCAGTTGGTATACACATCGACAAATAATTTTTTCGGATTTGTTTTATTGGCTTCAATGGCTTCTTCCCAAGTATACCATTTTACAACGTCAGAAACTTCGAGAGGAACTACCGCCGTATTTTCGGTGCTAGTAGATTCTACTGGAGTATCTGTATTGGTAGGAGGCGTGCAAAAAGAGTATACGCCGATTGAAAAAAAGGAAAATATAATTAGAGTTAGTAATCTGTTCATGGTAGTAGGATTTATAGAAATAAGTCTTATTTTGACAACTTATTTGCAGTATTTTGATTGTACTTGTAGGGAGAATTTAAACTTCTTTCCTACAAATATCGTATAACTTCTCTTGAAAGGAAAGGGTACCATTTTATTTCTTTTCTTTTTTATCAAAAAAATATTAAAAATGCGGAAAATAGTTGTGGCAATTGGAGGTTCTAGTGGTTCTATCTATGCAAAAGTACTTTTAGATAAATTGGCTGCTTTAGATCAAAAGACCCTAAAAGTAGGTGTTGTCATGAGCGATAATGCCAAATTTAACTGGAAATATGAGTTAGATAATGAAGATTACGCTAATTATCCGTTTGATTTTTATGGCAAAATGGATTTTATGGCTCCTTTTGCCTCTGGCTCTGCAAAGTACGATACCATGATCATTTGCCCTTGTTCGATGGGCATTATGGGGCGCATTGCGACAGGTATTTCCAATGACTTAACAACTCGTGCTGCCGATGTCATTTTGAAAGAACGCCGCCGGTTGATTTTACTGCCAAGAGATACGCCTTATAGTTTGATTCATATCAATAATATGAAAACGATTACAGAAGCT
>CALGJW010000603.1 GCA_937930025.1 uncultured Saprospiraceae bacterium
AGGAGTATCGACTATAACTCCTCCAAGCAATATTAATCTAACAGAAATCAATTCTTTTGTTGTTGGAAATCTAAATGGAAATGTTGGAACCTTACCGATCACTGCAAGTTCTAGTCGCGGTCCCTCACAGTGTGGTGGAGATAGTTCTATTTTAATTAAACCAGAAGTTAGTGCACCAGGTACTAGTGTTCGATCTTGTTCATTGGATCGTACTTATGATAATAAAACGGGTACCTCTATGGCGTCTCCTCATGTTGCTGGAGCTATCCTTTTGTTGAAAGAAGCATTTCCAACCTTGTTGAGTGAAGATTTTAAATTGGCCTTGTATTTATCGGCTAGAGACCTTGGCATTCCAGGAGAGGACAATGATTACGGAATGGGGATAATTGATGTAAAGGCTGCCTTTGACTATTTATTGGACCAAGGACATGTCCCAGTAATTCCAAATAAAAACCTTGATTTGGTCGGATTGGATGTCGATGCACAAAGCGACTATTGCGGAGATGATTTAGCATTCAACTTTTATGTTACGAATGATGGCGAAGATGACATCACAAAATTTGAATACACTGTGTCAGTGCAAAATTTAAACGGGACAACTGTTTGGTCGAATACGGAAACATGGAGTGGTAACCTTTCAAAAGGAGGGTTAGTGCATTTGACAATGAATGCCAATGGAATTAACGACGGTGAATATTTACTCCTAATAAATACTTCTAATCCAAATGATCAAGTAGACCCAAGACCATTTAATAATGCATTGGGAAAAAGAATTGCTGTAGATACTGATAAGGATATTGCTCTTAAAATAAATGGTGTGACAGATGGCACTTCTTGTGTGGATTCCAAAGTTACGCTAACGGCCGAACTTGGAAATAATCAAAACTATTATGTCAAATGGTATGAAGACTATGCCAATTCATTTCTTTTAGGAACTGGAAAAAGTATTTCAATCGATCTAGCTGATGAGGCGAAAGAAATTTTTGCTCAACCTTTCTTGACTCAATCCGGTGGAGAGGCTATACCAGCAACTGGGGAATATACCACAGGAAACGGACTTTTATTTAGAGTGCTTAGCCCTTCTGAAAAAATTCGATCGGTGGATGTTTTTGCCGAAGAAACAGGCAATCGTCTTTTTCAAGTTAGAGATGGAAATACTGGAGAAACAATATTAACCCGACAGATCGATATTAATGAAATTGGGTTGAATACTATTGTGCTTGATATCACACTGGATTTTGGATATTACGAATTGACCTTTATTCTTCCTAATGCATTATTGGAAAAAGTAGAGGATGTAAGCTATCCTTATTTAGTAGGAAATACTTTGAGAATAGAAGGCGCAAAAACGCCCGAGACCTATCCCTATTTTTTTAACTGGGTAATAGAGTCACCCTATGGTTGTCCAAACCAAAGAATTCTAGTAGAGCCAGCTGGTACTTTGGATATGACCTTGGCCTTCGAGCTGTCGACTGAAATGTTGTTTGTCGGAGAAGAATTGACGGTAACTAACAATACGGAAGGTGCTGTGCGCTACGATTGGCTAGTAAACGAATTATTGTCCTTCGAAGATGTTGAAAGCCCAGATTTTACATTTGACACTCCGGGAAGCTATCAAATTACGCAGATTGCTACAAATGCAGCTGGATGTCAAAGTAGCTTGACGCATACCGTTGAGGTAAACTTAGCCTCTTCTGTTTATCATCCAGGGGCGGAATTTGATTGCAGACTTTTTCCGAATCCAGCTACAAGAGAATTCTTTGTTGAATTCTCAAGCCCATCAAGCATTAATAGTACCTTTTTATTAAGGGATAATTTAGGAAGAATAATGCCGAATGTTAACCAAAAAGCTAATGGAAACGCCAACTTTAGCGTGGATATTGAATCTTTATCAGCCGGTTTATATTTTCTTGAAATTCGAATGGAAGGAAGACCATCATGGATTCATAAATTGGTTGTGCAATAGGCTATTTCGGTAGGTTTATGATAATTTTAAGTATCTTCTTACATATTATCGCGTATCTATGCGTTAATATTGCGATCAGAAATAAGCATATGACCGTTCGATATCATTTATTAATGGCTTTTCTTTTCGGGGTTGTTTTTGTCTGTGCTCAGGGTAATTCCGGGGCCACAAACGAACAATTTGTAAAAGATTACCAGAAAAGGATTTCCAAAGAATACCTTAATCGCGTTTATATTCCCGTGGATTTAGCGGATGCGTTTAATCAGCTCAATTTGCTGATTGACGACACTAGTAAGAAAAAATTTATGGCTGTGAATGAGGAAGAAGCAGCAAGAAAACTACATTTTTCCTTGGGAAGATGGATTATGGTTAATTGGGGATTTTATGAAGGATCGCGATTGTCCCATTATTTAAAAGGACTTGGAATTAGCTATCCAGATGATATGGCTAGGTTCATTATTCTTACTTATCATAGAAACTTGACCAATAAGAAATTAGAAGTTAAGCCCTTACTAGATGAAATGATAAAGCGCAGAGCCGAAGAATTTGAGGAAAAGAAGAAGCAAGGCGAAGTACTCTTCGAAGAAAAGAGAAAATTACCAAAGCCTGATAGCATAAAACAGTAATAGCAATAAAGAAGAAGCGTCCTAAAATGGAGGCTTTTTTTGTTGGTGGTTCAAATTTTATACATTTGCAACCTAAAATTATAAACCCATAGTTAGAAGCCTACGTATATAAAGGTGTTTCAAATAAAGTTCAAATGGCAAAAAATTTAGTGATTGTTGAGTCTCCGGCTAAGGCGAAAACCATAGAAAAGATTCTTGGAAAGGACTTTACTGTGAAATCGTCCTACGGTCATGTAAGGGATTTGAAGAGAGGAAATGGCGGAGTTGACGTCGACAATAAATTTCAACCAGCATATGAGGTTTCTCCAGATAAAGAAAAGGTAGTCAAAGAATTGAGGTCTGCTGTAGCTAAAGTAAGTGAAGTCTGGTTAGCGACGGATG
>CALGJW010000604.1 GCA_937930025.1 uncultured Saprospiraceae bacterium
GAAGGATATCAATTTAGCACTTACAGCATTTTTGATAGAAAAAAGGCAGTTACATTCGAATACATAGAAAGCGATAATGAAGTCCTAAAAGAAGTCGCACACGAGAGATTGATTAAATACTATTTGGACTATACACAAGGATTTCCACTGGTTAAGAAGGATGATAATGGAAATGTAAAAATTTATGCAATTAAATATGGGCCAATCAATTATTTTGGAAAACCGGAATTTGTTTATCCACTAAGTTTTAATCTAAATGATCTTTCAGAGGATAAAATAGAAATTGATTATAGCGGTAAGCAAAGAGGCCCTGTTAAAAATTATAAGAATTTGTTTAAACGAATTTTGAGTAAAACTTAAAATAACGAGGTTTAGCAGAGCCGGGTGGCGACATATTCTATTGGGTCATTCGCCGCACTGACAGAACCGATAGACTACTGACTTATTCTGCTCTCAATAATTTCATTACTGCAAGTAATACCACAAGTAATATGACAACTCCGGCAAATATGATAATCCCAGCAGATTCCATATACCTTATAGCGCTATAAAATTTATATCCTAAAAAGGATAAAAAGGTAATTAGAAAAATTATTCCAAGTAGTTGTTTTATCATATCACTATTATTCGATTAGAATCCACTCGCTTTTGCTTGGTCAGAACTCTTGACTGGATTCCAAGGATCATCATAACTCTTACGCATGAATAACTCATCAAAGTAGGCTCTTGTTCTCACAAGGCGCAAAAATATTCCGGTATATATGGTCATCAATGGGACATAGGCCCAAAGTTTTAATTCTTCTTCCCGCCTTTCACTAAGAATATACAAGGAAAACATTTGTAAATATCCAGCGACTATATATAAGGTGATGTTCATTGGAATAATAAACATTAGTGCTCCTGTGAAATTGATTAATATGTCAATGAAGTAAAACCACCAGGCAATATTTAGCACTACATTATAGAATACATTTTCAAATAATGCAATGAAATTGAGCCAATTAAATTCTTTGAAAGGGGTGAAAACATCGTTGTGTTTTCTTACTCTAAATCTTACGATGGACTTGTCCCAACGCAGTCTTTGCTTTTTTAAAACTTTGAAATTTGGAGGGCAAGAAGTTAAACAAACCGCCGTTGGTTCGAAGTGAATTTTGTACCCGGACTTCCTAAGCTTTACGGTTATATCTCCATCCAATCCAGGGCCAATATCCCAACCACCAATATTGTTTATAGCATCCATTTTAAATGCACCAAATGCTCCCGAGATAATTTTATAAATTCCTAATACTGAAGTTACTGTACGCCCCATTCCTATGGTCTTGAGATATTCAATGGCTTGTAATCTAGCAGCAAGAGAAGATTCAAAATCTCGCACTTTTACGTTTCCTCCTACTGCTCCAATATCAGGATCTAAATAAAAAGGTACTAAGACATTTTCTATGGCATCTCTATCAAATGAACAATCGGCGTCTAAGTGAACACAATATTTTCCTGTACTAAATCGCAAGGCTAAATTGGCCGCAGATGCCTTTCCGCCACGGATATCATTTCGCAAAAACTTGGTAAGCATTCCATTTTTCAACAAACTTTTTCCAATCAATGGAGTCTGATCATTCGAGCCATCATCAACGATGATTAATTCAAAATTTTGATACGTTTGTTCATTAAGGGATTTTACTAATTTGTATAAATGACCTCCTTCATTTTTACCCGGAACGATAATAGAAACAAATGGATTTTCATTAAACAATCCCTGTCTAGCCATTTCCCAATCATAAGAACGTCTTTTTCTCGACATCCAAAATGCAAAGAGTACAAAAAAGTCAATGATGATATATCGCGTGAATTCAAACACAAGAAAGTGCCAGAAAATTCTACAGAATTTTCCAAGTCCACCATGATACCAATATTCAAGGTAATCCGGTACTATATATTCCCAAATTGGATTCACGAGCTGAAGTCAATTAAATCCTCTTCTACAGGAAATATTTTTATAGTAACTACTTCTTCTTCGGTTGGTATATTGTCCCGAATCATTTTATTCAAGTTGTAATCAAAAACCTCTTCCATTTCGATCACTTCCTTGGTCTTAATGTCTGGAAACAAAATGAAAACTTCATTGGTGTTATTGGTAGTTACAACATCCACTGGCCGAATGTAACTGATCAACTCTCGAAGTACCTCTTTCTTAAAGTCTCGTCGGGTGTCTTGATCCATGGGATCAATAATGAGATCAGCAATTTTTACTGAAATTACTTTAGATCGAATGCCATGCAGTTTCACTCTTTCAATTTCTTGTCGCAGCAAAACTTGCCAAGTTTCAATTGGCAAAACCCTTTGATCGTCAGTAATGGATATTGTCTCTTTATCAATTTTCTGCAAGCCATTTTCTGCTATTTCTTCGCCATATGCGGTTAATCGAAATCGATAAATTGCTCTGGTTTTCAAATACTCTAGCTCATTTTCTTCGCCGCAGTCTACGCAATGTGCACGCATGTTTGGTATTTGCGCTTGATGATTACATGCTAGACAATTAAATATCTCAGATGGTTTGTCATAGTCAATTCCAATGTGCCTAAGTTCTTTATCACACTTTGGACAAACTAGCGCTCCTCCTTGTTTATAGTCGGTAGCAGGGCCAATGAAGGCACAACGAAAATGGTGAATAAGGTCAACAGATTGTAGATTTAAGGAAGAACATTTTGGACAAACCTCCCTGAAATTATGGTAAGTACCGTAGCAAGTCTTGCATAGGTTTACCCTGTCTACTAGCGTTTGCTCCAATAATCCTTCGGAGTGCGCGTAGTCCAAAACATCTAATAAAATAACTTGATCTTCCCTAGAAATGATGCTACTTATAAATGGAAAACAGTAACTCAAAATAGAATTTCGATCTCTAAATGGAATCATTTCTGTTTTTCTCGTAAACAGATATTGTAAGGTTTTGACCAATATTGATTCTGAAAAAGTATATTTTGAAGTTACAGTTCGTATTTCTTCTATTCTTTTATTTATACTTTCTACCCGATCCAGAATATTGGGAATTTGGTCTGTATAAAGTACACCGTCTGTTTGACTGACTAATTGTTTTGAGTACTTACCTTCAGCTAAGAATACAGGTTTCAAATAGAAACTTTTGTATCTCATACTGCGAATCTTTTTCAACATCTTGATGATCAATTGCTCGTCTTTGGCATCGAGAATTAAAGCAGCAGTATCAAAAAGATCAGACTCTGTTAATTGATGAGAATTGTGAACATGCAAAAAGTCTTGTTGACCTCGCATAAAATCTTTTGCACCATTTGGTAAATCAAATTCTTCGTTCATACATTAGTTATTTTTTACGCCAAGGGAGTTCATATCTGTATTTACTAACCTTTACATTAATTTTGTAGAATTTCAACCATCTGTCAATTTCAAATTCATTTAATGGAATTACTTCTGCTACGATATTTCTTTCCGTTGGTTCATACTTCTTTTGGAATTCAGATGGAACGGCATAAGTTGAGATATAGAAATTCTTGATCAACCCTTTACTTTCTGTACCATCTGGGAACTCAACCCATACTTCATCTCCACGATTAATTTGTGGAACATCAAATGGGTCAAAGAATACTTTTATACTAATACTATTCAATTGGTGAATAGTCATTACATCTTGTTCTTTATAACAAACTTCATTCGGGTTTAAATTAATCTGTCCGATGATACCATTGATCTTTGCGATGTATGGCAAAATAGAACCGACTCTTCCGGCCTTTCGAACCTGTTGAGAAAGTATCAACGCCTCTTGTGCTCTCAGTGCTTTTAAGTGTTCTCTGAGATAGAAGATTTCTTTATTGATGGCTGTTCTTCTAGATTTCAAACGAATGATACTCTCTTGTATAAAAGTCAGGTTACTTTCAATTTCATCTACACCAAGAATTATGAGTTCCCTTTGATGTTCATAAGATTTTTCTTTGAAATCAATTTCAGACCTCGTTCTTCCTAATTCGACTTTCTTAAGCGCAATTTGTTTTTTAGTATTGAGCAGTTCTCTGATTACCCAATCTACTGGATCGCTGGCATCGGCCATAGCGTTTAACTCATCATCCGTTGCCTCGAAGCGGTAATAAAAAAGGGTATCACCTTGTGCCACAGAGTCTCCTTCCTCTACAAGGATACTGGCAATACGAATATCATCAGTGAACTGAATGGCTTGTTTCGCCAGAACAACTTGTCCGTCTCCAAAGATTAATAAAGTCCCTTGATATATTTTTTTGCCAATAAGGAATACTATAAACAGCAAAAGGCCAATAAAGAGCAGGCGCTGCCAATTGGTGCCTTTCTTTATAGCCGGCGGCTCTTTAAGAGTCCGAATAACCGAATTCCGCTGTTTTAAATTAAAGTTCCTCATTTACTCCATTCCAAGATTTTTCTGATCTAATCTCATTAGCATTTCAATATTGTCGAAAAGATAGATTTCGTTTGGATTAGCTTGATTTTCAAGCTCTATCCAACGTTCTAGCTCATTTCTATTTTTGAAAATGTCTGTTGGGATCCTTCGTAATTGAAGGGGTGTTTGATCAGAAGTATTAGCATTTCTTATCCAATATTTTCCTGTTTGAGGATTCAATTGAAAAGAGCTAACGGTTTGGGTTTTACTTGGTGGCGTACTAGTATTTAAAAAATTATTTGTTTGATATACTGTAATTCCGGCATGTCCAAAAGCTGTTGCCCATTCTTTCGATTGGGCATTTGGCTGAAGAAGTACTCCGTAAATTTCATTTTTGATTAAATAATTGACCAAGAATTCTACACTGGCTTCTAGTTTAGGACTTGGTTCGAATTTCAAAATTCTATTGGCAATATATTTTTTACGACCATTTTCCATGTTAAGTGGAATCAAGCATTCTGAAAAATTTTCTTGAAAAGATCGAAGATGGATTTTAAGCATTAACAAATACAATTGTTGCTTTAAGTGTATAAGTTCGAATTGAACCGCTCGAATATTATCTATTTGCTTCAAGGCCTTCATCGGGCTATGTACATCACGTCGACTATCAAGAAGAACTCGCTCCTGTCTTAGTTTTTCTTCAACATGAAATATGTTGTGAACGAAATTTGAATATTGCTTCAGTTTGTGCTGGTACTCTTCGTACAGGATCATTATTTCTTTGACTCGGTTATACCAATCTTCCGAGAACTGATCTTGAACCATTGCCTTTTCGTACTGCTCCAATTCTTTTCGAACTCCTCCATCAAAAATTACTGGAATTCTAAAGTTTGCTCCAAATGAAAAGAAAGTCCTAGTTTGCGTATTCGCAAAACGATCGCCATAGTTATACCGAGAGAATAATTTAAGCTTCGCATCATTTCGCTTCGCATATTTCAATTCAATAGCTTCATTTTCCAATGAACCGAGAGAATCACGAAAGACATTTAACTCATCCTGATTCAGCAATTCGTTGACATCAATTTGAACGATTGGCAATTTATCTGCATTGAGAACCGAAACATTCTCTTCCCCTAATTCCTGTTCTAAAGCTTCATTGAATTTAGTACAGGCATCCAGAAGTATTCGAGTCTCCTCCAATCGAGATTTTTGATCAATGATTTTTTCAAAGGCCATTTCGTGTGCGAAATAGAGTTGATAAAGCAAGTCCAAGTAAGACTCTAAGAAACCGATTCGCTTTTTTAAAACTTTTGCTTTGCTAATATTGAAACTATAAATCAGGCAATTGTAGAGATAAGCATAGTTGCGCTCTTTTGATTTTAGAGAGGCTTTCATGTTGTGGATCTGCTGTTCCACTTTCAATCTGGCTTGTTCTTTTCGCCATTTGAGGTAACCCTCATCTAAGACTTCTAGGTCCAAACCAACTCTTAATCTGGAAATATCTTCATCATCATCAAAAAACACCCCGTATTCATTGAATTGAAAGCCTGCAGTGAAGTCAATGCCAAGATTTTTCTTAATTCTAGAGATTTCGGCATCATACCACTCATTTTTGAGCAGTTCGGTCTGAAAAAGAGAAGAACCCAGAAATTCTCCCAGATTAGTCATGATATTGGGGTCCTCTTCTTGAACTTTAAATAATTTTTCTGGAAGATTTTTCTGAAGTAAGTCCGCTGCCTTTCTGGTAATGGTTTGATTGATCGGGCGATTGTTAACCAAGGTCTGAGCACCTAGCCAGCAAGTAGAAAGCAATAAGATACTGACTATGAGGCAGTTTTGTGTTATTTTCCGAATGGGAGATTTGTTCATGTGCACAGTTTTCTCAACAATTTTCTTGTATTGAGGCCCCTGATATGGCATGTCAAATATTCCAGGGGGGGTATCCTATTAAGGATATGACAAAAAGCAGACCACAATTACCCGTTCCCAACCCCAGCTGAAACCTTTATTTTTAAAAGGGAAAACAACCTTTATGCAGATGAAAAAGGAGAGCAAAAGAATGAAATTGTTAGGTTGACAAAAAAGTGGCATTATATGAGCTAAAATGACTATATATACGCCAAAAATGGCTTTAAAAATGTCATTTATGAAAGTGGATCGAATCGCTATCTTTTTGCCGAACTGTCAACCTCAACTTTTTCTCCTGATCATGATCTGCAACTTTTAGGTTTATACTTACGAAATGAGCGCTGTTTTTCTATCTTAGAGGCGCCATCTTCACAACTTAACCTGACCAAGAATGATTACAGATCTACGCTCTTTAGGAGCTTTTTTTTTGCTAATTATAGCAGTTTCGTGTAATAACAACACCAATGTAAAATCACTCGAATTAATCGATCATTTTGATCAAGATAGACCAACAAATCCCTGGGTATTTAGATCAGTTTTGGATGCGAATCCTAGGATGATCACGCTTGCTTTGCATGATGATCTTTGGGTCGCCTATCGAACTGATAAGGCTTCAATTTATAAAGCATGGAAAGGTTCCGTAAATTTTGATGGAGCAGTTTATAATACAAATCATGGTCCTCAACCTACAAGTATCGGTGATGCATGGTTTGTCAATCAAAATCAAAATCCTTGGCGTTTAGTTGAAAATGGAAAAGAATCTTCCTTAACTGTCAAGTACAAAGGGCATCGTTTTGTTGAAAAAGGGGCTGAACTCAAATACGAATTACAATCTGCCAATGGTCTTGTTATCCAAGTATCAGAACAACCGGAATATGAATCTTTAGAAAACGGATTAATTGCTTTGGTTAGAAAATTTACTACTACAGGCGTGCCTGAGAATGCCACCTTAGTTTTGGTTGGAAGCGTGGGTTCTATAGTATCTGAATCAAATGTAAAAACAGATGGTAAATTTACTGTTGTGAATTCCGTTCCTGAAAAAAAAGGAGCTATTGAAACTCAGGCAATCACCTTTAACCTTAGCTTAAAAAGAAATGGAACAACAACACTGAATACACCTTTTGGAAGTAAGCCAATGGTGCCAAATTCCAATAAAGCGGATTGGATAGAAAATGAAAACAAGGATGTTCCTCAAGGATATAAATTGATTGCCAAAAGTGGATGTAGAACCTGTCATAATACTTATCGACAAACAATTGGCCCAGCCTACATGGATGTCGCAAAAAGATATCCCAATAATGAAACTTCCATAGCTACCCTCACCAATAAGGTGAAAATGGGAGGCGCTGGCGTCTGGGGAAAATCTGTCATGAATGCTCATCCAAATTTGGAGCTGGCGGACATTAAGGCCATGGTTTCTTATATAATGGGATTGGATGCTGGACAACCTTCTGAACTAGAAGCCAATGCTTCCGATGCTGATCTAGCTTCTATTCCTATGATAGATAACGCAAAAGGAGTAGAAGAAAAAGATTTGTTACCAGGTGCTGCTTTTAGATTGATGAATTATAAAAACATGCGTGCTAAAGTGGCCAACATTCGAAAGAAGGATGCGACACAAGTACGACATGGTGTTGCACCAGAAATAAAAATGAATTCCAAAGCAGAATTTGGTGAGCTTACAGAATATTTTTCTTTCGAATATAAGGGCTATTTAAATATTCCATCTGACGGTATCTATAAATTCAGATTGATTTCTGATGATGGTTCTAATTTCTATTTACATGATAAATTGACAATCGATAATGATGGACAGCATGGAGCGGATGCCGTAGATGCACGAGTCAATTTAAAGAAAGGATTACATCCTTTTAAACTAAATTTCTTTCAGGATTCAGGAGGAAAAGATTTGAACTTTCAATGGAGCCCTTCAGGGAATGGTGAATTTGTAACCGTTCCAGAAGCAGTACTTTTTCATGCTAAAGGTCAAGAATATACAGACGGAACGATCTATGCTATGGGCCGTCAAAAGCTCATACCAGGCGATAAAAATCCTTTAGAGTCTGTGCATCCAAGCTACGATCTTAGTCAGGCAAGGCCAAATGATTTTACCCCGAAAGTGGGTGGAATGGATTTCTTGCCAGATGGTCGATTGGTAATTTCCACTTGGGATCCAGATGGAGCAGTGTATATTTTGAATAATGTAGAAACAGGCGATCCTTCTAAAATCACAACCAAGTTAATTGCCAAAGGTTTGGCGGAACCTTTAGGATTGAAAGTTGTCGATGGGGCTATTTATGTTTTGCAAAAGCAAGAGTTAACCAAGTTGATCGACAGCAATGGGGATGACTTCATAGATGAATACGAAACAATAGCTAATAGCTGGGATGTATCTGCAAACTTTCATGAATTCGCTTTCGGCTTAGCGTATAAGGACGGTTATTTTTATGGAACATTAGCAACAGCAATCAATCCAGGAGGTGCAAGTACTCAACCACAGATTCAGGATAGAGGACGTGCTTTTAAAATTAATAAGGAAACGGGTGATCTAGAATTTGTCGCGCATGGCCTTAGAACGCCGAACGGAATTGGAAGAGGTTTTCAAAATGAAATTTTCATTTGTGACAATCAAGGGGATTGGTTACCAGCCTCAAAAATGGTGCATTTGAAAAAAGATGCCTTCTATGGTTCCCGTTCAGTAAACTTCGAAGGAACGGCAGGAGTAAAAGAAAAGCCTCCGGTTATTTGGATGCCACAAGATGAAATTGGAAATTCTCCTAGCACACCAATTGCATTAAATGATGGACCTTATAAGGATCAAATGATTTATTGTGAGGTTACCCATGGGGGAGTGAAGCGTGTCTTTGTAGAGGAAGTAGCTGGGGAATACCAAGGTTGCTTGTTCAGGTTTGCTCAAGGTTTAGAATCTGGAATTAATAGGATGGTATGGGGCCCAGATGGAGCACTTTATGTTGGAGGAATTGGTTCTACCGGAAATTGGGGGCAAAGCCCAAAACTTTGGTATGGTCTTCAACGGTTGAAATACAATGAAAACCCAACTTTTGAAATGTTGGCTGTACGAGCAAAGTCAAATGGGATTGAAATTGAATTTACTGAGCCACTAGTTCCGGGAGATGGATGGGAAACAGAAAATTATGAAGTAAGCCAATTTTATTTTCAACCAACCGAAAATTATGGTGGCCCAAAATTAGACGAAAAGCAATTGCAAATTAAGTCCGTAAATGTTAGTGCGGATAATAAAAAAGTGTTCTTAGAATTAGAAGGCATGAAGGAAGCACATGTCTTACATGTACACTTGAAGGAACCAATGGTAAGCACAAATGGAAATGGACTTTGGACAACCGAGGCTTGGTATACAATGAATGCAATTCCTAAAAATAATCCTGGGATAAAATCAATTGCCCCAGCAATGCCAATAGCGAATACTTTAAGCGAATATGAAAAAGCAAATGGTTGGGAATTATTATTTGATGGGAAAACTTTGAATGGATGGCGAAACTTTAAGAAACAAACTATCGGATCCTCCTGGGCGGTTGAAGATGGAACCATCACGTTGAAAACTACCGAGAAAGAAGGTGGAGGGTGGCAAGCAAAAGATGGCGGGGATATTATCACAGTAGGGGAATACGAAAACTATGAATTCACATTAGAATGGAAAATATCCAATTGTGGAAATTCTGGAATCATATATAATGTTCATGAGTCAGATGATTTTGGCTATGTGTGGAATACAGGACCTGAATATCAAATCTTAGATAATACCTGTCATCCGGATTCAAGAATAAAAACGCATCGTGCTGGAGATCTATATGATATGATTGAATGCAAGTATGTAACAGTAAATCCGGCCGGAGAATGGAATAAGATAAGATTAATCGTAGAAAATGGTAAATTGGAGCATTGGTTAAATGGACATAAGCTAGTAGAAACAACCATGTTTGATGATCAATGGAAAGAAATGATTGCCAATTCTAAGTTTAAAGAAATGAAAGGATTTGGAACATTCAAGAAAGGACATATCGCATTGCAGGATCATGGTGATCGGATATGGTTCAGGAATATTAAGATTAAGAACTTAAACCCTGATAGTTAGGAATAGATTTAAGCGCCTATTTTTTAAATAAATCAAACAAAACGAAAAATGGATATTGGAATAAACAGATCGAGACTGTTCTTTGCAAGTTGTGTGGCACTTGTAGTAACGTCAATGACTTTTGCCATTAGGGCGGGGATACTAAATGATTTAGGAGCAGATTTTGGCTTAACCGGTGTTCAACTAGGCCATGTAAATTCAATGGCTTTTTATGGATTTCCAATTGCAATGCTAATTGGAGGTTTCATTTATAATCAAGTAGGACCAAAAATAATGCTGTGGATCGCTTTTATTAGCCATCTACTTGGGTTGATATTAACCATGACGGCCGGAGGGTTTTGGGGCTTGATGATTTCTACTTTTTTCGTTGGGTTTGCAAATGGATCAGTGGAGGCTGCCTGTAATCCATTGATCGCAGATATGTATCCCGATGATCAAACAAGTATGTTGAATAAATTTCACGTTTGGTTTCCTGGTGGTATCGTGATAGGATCGCTTTTAGGGTATTTTCTTACTCCGATGGGAGCCTCTTGGCAGATGTTAATCGCAACCATGTTGATTCCAACAGTTATTTATGGATTTTTGATTTTTGGACAAAAATTCCCTAAGTCGGTAAATATTGAAAGCAATACAACTACGAATTTATCCGGTATAATAACTCCTTTGTTTATTTTCATTGCATTGTGTATGACAGTAACTGCTACAACCGAGTTTGGTGCAAACCAATGGGTGGAAAAAATTATGGGTAATGCTGGAGCGCATCCAATGATCTTGTTGGCAATGACCGCAGGTATTATGGCTACCGGTCGTTTTTTCGCGGGACCACTTGTACATAAATTAAATCCAGTTGGCGTACTGCTCGTTTCGGCCATAGTGTCCGCTCTTGGATTGTATTTATTAAGCGTAGTTACCGGTCCGGCCGTTTATGCTGCCACTGCAGTTTTTGCCTTAGGTATTTGTTATTTCTGGCCAACGATGATTGGGTTTACGGCAGAGTATATTCCTAAGTCTGGCGCGATGGGACTTTCCTTAATTGGAGGCGCAGGAATGCTTGGAGCTGGAATATGGAATCCTATTATTGGAGGATGGATTGATACTGCAAAAGAAACAGCAGTATCTGCAGGCCTAACTGGCGACGCAGTAGATTTGGCAGCCGGTCAATCAACCCTAGCCAATTTATCCATTTTTCCAATGGTGCTAATTGTAGCTTTTGGTATTTTGTATTTCATGAGAAATAAAATCGGACCGAACGCAACAGAATAAATTGTTGAACAAAGGGCAATGCTAATATAAAAATGGATATCGTCCGAGAGCGATATCCATTTTTTCTTTTACTAACTAATATTTATTAATAAAGAGCGAAATTAAATTGCTTTTAAAAAATTACAACAACTCCCCCTCAATTTTCACTTTAACACCATCGATCATTCCTTCCAATTTTAATTCCTCCTTAGATACATCAACATTGGCAAAGTTATCTTCCGCTTCGTCAATCACTAAACTCATTACTTCCCCTGCTTCATCCAACATATAAAAGCCATTGGTAAGTACGGCATCTCCAGAAATAGCATCTTCTAAAACTAGTTCAAAATCCCCAATGCTATTTTCGAGGTCATAAGATTTGAACACTAAAGTTCCTTTGCTGAATTGCAATCCAAGCATTTCTAAACCTTCTGGATCATCTTCAGGAAATATTTTATAAGAAGTGATGGACCAAATAGCTTCTAGGTTTTTGGCCGTTTTCCGTTCATCAGAACAGCCAATAAAGAAAAGCAACGAGGCTAGTAAAAAAATGGTGGATTTAAATGAATAGTTCATGGGCGGTTTTTTAGGGTTTTAAAATTCCCTACTAAGACGTTAAATTCTCTGAGGGAGTTGTATCGGAGCTTGAATTAATATTCCCAAAGAGAATCCACAAAATATTTTTTTGAATCAAAAAAGTGCTGCACTACTTTATATCCTGCCGATGTAGATAGCTGCTCTATGTCTGATTGACTGTATTTTTGACTTAGCTCCATTCGTATAGTTTCCCAGGGTTCAAAAGTAAAAGTTGTTTCTAAAGCTTCGATGGTGACCGACTGTTTTCGCTTACTTACTAAATACGATCTAGCAGAACCAGTCTCAGGATTATATCTTTCCCAATGAGTGAAAGCATCGGTATCAAAATTTCCGCCAAGTTCTTCATTGATTCTTTTCAAAAGATTTAAATTAAAAGCCGCAGTAAATCCTTGAGCATCATTATAAGCATCAAGAATAGTTTGAGGATTTTTTTTCAAATCAAAACCTATCATTATTTGATCTCCTTTTTTTAAAAATTGCTGAAGTTGTCTAAGGAAGTTACTGGCCTCCTTACGCTCGAGATTGCCAATGTTTGCACCAAGGTAAAGCATGACGCGTTTGCGATCCTTACAGTCCGGGAGTTCTACCAGACTTTTGAAATAGTCTCCTGTCAGTGGAATTACCTCCAGGCTTGGGATTTCCTTGGACAAATTTGATTTTAGTTCTTCCAAAATGTTCGGAGAGATGTCAGATGGAATATATCGGACTTCTACTTTGTGTTCAATTAAGTTATTTAATAAATGCTTGGTCTTGCTACCGTCGCCAGCACCAAGTTCAATGATGTCTATCGGTTGATTTCCAAAACTTTTTCTAATGAGGTTTGATTGCTTTGAAAGAATTTCATCTTCCGCATTTGTCAGATAATATTCAGGCATGGCCATTATTTTCTGAAAAAGCTTATCCCCTTCTGTGTTATAAAAATATTTTGAACTCAAATATTTTGGGTTGTCGGATAGCCCTAAAGCAATATCTTTTGCAAAGCTGTCTATGATGTTATTCGTTTGTATCAAATTATTTTAAGATTTTATTTGACTAATCTTAGGCCAGTAAATTGCCAACGTTTGTCAGTCGGAAAGAAATTGCGATAAGTTGGCCGTATATGCGAAAGCGGAGTAGCAAAAGAACCTCCACGCAACACCATTTGATTAATCATGAATTTCCCGTTGTATTCGCCTAATGCTCCTTTGAATCTAGGGTACCTCGGATAGGGTAAATAACTACTAGCCGTCCATTCCCAACAATTTCCGTAAAACTGAAAATCTTTGGGACTTGATTTAGGTAGAGTTCCAAATTTTCCTGATTCAAGAAAATTTGCATTGTCGGGAATTGCAGGCTGTAGAATTTTACAAGCCGTTTCCCATTCAAATTCTGTGGGCAATCTCATTCCTTTCCAAGCGGCGAAGGCATCTGCTTCGAAAAAACTAATATGCGAAACTGGGGCAGCGAGATCCAAGGGTTGTAATCCTCCATTTAAATTATAAAAAAACCATTCGTCGTTTTTATAATGCCAATATAGGGGAGCTTTTTCTTCCAAATTTTTAGCCCATTCCCAACCTTCGCTTAGCCAGTATTCATGTTTATTGTAAGCACCAGTGTTGATAAATTCCAAATATTCACCATTGGTTATTAATCGATCAGCAATTGAAAAGGATTCGAGATAAACTTTATGTTCGGCTTGCTCATTGTCCCAGCAAAATTCATCCCCTTTATAACCAATAGGGTAGAGGCCTTCAGGGATTTCGTGAAAATTTATTTTAGAACTTTCAGTGGATTTTAAGTCATTATTACTAGAGGAATTATAATTCGGAAAAATGGGATTAGTTCCTAAAATATATTTTATATCCATTAGGAGTAATTCCTGGTGCTGTTGCTCATGCTGCAATCCAACTTCTATTAGTTGTCGCAAATCATTTTTCTCCAAGTTGTAATCCTGAATAAATTGTTCTAAATGCTCATCCACATATGCCCGATAGTCAAATACTTTTTGAACTGAAGGACGGGTCATATTACCCCGCATGGATCGATTGATTCTTGGTCCTTGACTTTCGTAATAGGAATTGAAAAACCAGTTTAGTTTTAAATCAAAAGGCTTATAATCTTTTGCAAATGAAACAAGAATAAAATTTTCAAAAAACCAAGTAGTATGACCGAGATGCCATTTGGGTGGACTGACATCTTCAGTAGGTTGAACGACGTAATCCTCTAAAGCCAAAGGTTGACAAATAGACATACTTTGTCTTCTGACTTTTTCAAACTTGTCTAGAATACTTTGATTTTTGTTTGTAGCTATTTCCATGACTTCTCCCAGGAATTGAATTTATCAGTAATTTTTTAGGAAATAATATAAAGTAAAGTAATTTATCTGAAGAGCTATATGATAATAATTTATTGAAAATCTTGTGGAAATGTCCATTGGCCGATGAACCAAGGAAAGCCTACTGCTAATGGTTATTTTATTTTTATTTCAATTTCCAGATTTGAATTTAGTCTAAAATTACATTCTTTCCATTTTGGCTTTCTCATTAAAAAACCCGGATCGGGATAAAATCCATAATTTTCTTTTGGCCAGCCAATCCAAGTGAAATCCATTTTCTTATTGCCATTGAGATCTACCAATAGGGCAATACTATAGTCTCCTTCAGGCAAATCTTCAATCGAACAAATGGTTGTCGAAGAATTAACCTCTTGTGTGCAATGTCTATACATGCCTTCGGATTCCAGATACAAATTTGGACCATTAAAGAGTCCCAAAAGCACGGTGCCTTTCGCATCCTCAGTAGGAATCGAAACCGTAAGATTGTGTTGCCCAATCAGTAAGAATGGCAATACTAGTAGAAAAGTAGTTGCAGTAATTAGCTTTGTTGAAAACATATGCTTTTATAACAACTCAAATGATAATTGTTCATGGAACAAGGTACTATTTATAAAAAACCGGATGTACTTGATAGTACATCCGGTTTGATTAGAAGAATTATTGAAATTTTTCTTAGTTTAAGTTCTGCAAAATTAGTTTCTCAACTAATTTTTCTCCTCCGTTTTCAATTTGAATTAAAAGAGTTCCAACTTGATAATCACTAAAGTCAAAGGCCTCTTGATAAGAACCATCAAAGTCAGCTATTGTATTTTCAAGTAATATTTTCCCACTGATATCCATAATATTCAAAGTCATAGAACCAGGATTTCCTTTGTAGGCTACATTTACATTTCCAGTAGAAGGATTTGGGAAAATGCTAAAGTCCAATTGAGACAGCTCCATGTTTTCATCAGTACCAATATCAATGATTTCCTCTAGTGAATTATTATTGTCACAATCATTAAAGGAAGACTTTATTTTTTTGCGTTTTCCATCTCGCAGAATGGTTAGTTTAAATCGATCTCCTGCATCATGAGCGTCTCTTATTGCTCTCAAGGTTCTAATGGAATTCACTTTCTGTCCATCCATTTCAATGATCACATCTCCTTTCTGAAGACTACTTCTATCTGCTGGTGTATTTTCGATTACTCTATTAATAGTAAGTCCATTTTCTTCGCCTCTGTCAAAATGATCAGTACTTACCCCAATAAATGGCTTGCAAGGATCTCTTTTAACTTTATGTCGGGTAACTCTATTCCCATAATGTGGGCTATTAGACGCATGATTAAAACTATTAGCTTTCTTTTCTTTCCACGTCCTTTGGTGATTGTCCATGGCATCTATTAAGTTGAATTGACCTAGGATAACCGGGATATTCTTTTCAATGCCTCCTCTTTCTATATTTAGAATCACTTCGTCGCCTACATTTTTATCGCCCAAATAGTCAAGTAGGTTTTCCATATTTTCCAAAGGATTGTTATCAATCCCCTTAACTATATCATTGGCTAATACACCAGCTTTTTCAGCAGGGGAATCAGGAATGGTATTCAGCACTTTGATTGCGGATTTTGAGGAAATCTCTCCGTTGCCAAAATCATTTTTTTCAACTGTGTTTTCCATTCGAATGCCGAGATAAGTTTTTCGCTTAAATTTTTCTCTTAGCTCATCATCGTCAGCGTTAATAATGATTATGTTGTCCCCCTCTTCTTTCAATTCGAAATCTTCCTCCCCGTCCGATTCGATTATTTTTTTCGCTCCATCCTTAATTATAGTAATCACCTTCTTTCCATTATTTTCTTCTACGTTAACATTGATTTCACTTTCAGATTGAAAAGTGGATTCATCGTCTTCAGAAAGGATAATTATCTTTTGTCCATTATCCTTATATACATGGTTTTCATCACCTTCAATTTCGATTATTTTTGTCTCTCCATCTTTGACAATAGTCACTACTTTTTTCCCATTTTTCTCCTCGACGTCGACGGTTACTTGACCTTCAGTTATGGACTCTGAATTTTCAACATCAGAAAACTTAAAAATCTTCACCTCTTTTTGTGTAGATTCATTTTCTCCTTCAGCGGCCTCTCTCTCATCAATCGTTATGGAAATAGTGGCGTCTTCGTTTTCTTTTTTCACCTTCACGCTGATGGCTCCTGTATGTTCAGATTCAATACGCTCGAGGTATTCATCCATTTGATCACCTTCTAATATGATTTTTTCTTCGTTAACATTTCCATCTGCACTTATTATCTTTTTGATAATTGTGGTAGTACCCGAATTGTTTTGGGCCCCCAATGTCAGGGAAGATCCGATTAAAAGCGCAAAAATGAATAGTATTAAATTTGATTTCATAATTCAATTTATTTGACTGATTCGAAAATAGGGGCTTTTTTACGAATTTGTTAAAATCTGTATAGGATTAACAATCTTTTAATAAAAAGCCCTGGCATTATTATTTACGTTTATTCTTTGTTTTAGTTTTTCTTTCTTTTTCCTTTTTTTTCGCCTTCATTTTCTCCAACTGAATTTGAACCTCTTGATCTCTCTGCTCCTGGTAATCCTCGAGCTGGTCTTCATAGAATTCTCGTTTTACCTCCATTTCTTCTAGGCGCACTTCCATTTGCTCTTCCATTTGGGCGCGTTGCTCCTCCATTTTGAGGTGAAACTCTTCCATTTGGGAATGGTGTTCTTCCATTTTTTTCTCAATTTCTGCTTGACGTTCCTCTGCCTTTTGTTCGAAAAGTTCGCGCTGCTCTTCTAATTTTTCTTTTAGCTCTTCCATTTTGTCGGCTGACAAATGTTGAAAGTTTTCTTCAAAAACTAATCCATCCACGTTGAAATTTCGGAATTCCCGTAAGATCGAGTCTAAATCTAAATTTGGAAACTCCAGTGTTCCGATGTCCCCGAAATCCGAAATATTCGGAAAAGATAGAATAGGGGGTGCTGGAGGAACTGGAGGAGCCACTATGCCGCCGTGCATAAATCTTGGAGGAACTG
>CALGJW010000605.1 GCA_937930025.1 uncultured Saprospiraceae bacterium
GAGACCAACCGCCATTCCAAAAATTCATAGTAGCATAATCATCATCGGCAGCGTTGCTGACTAATAGATTGGTATAGCTAACTCCCTCACCTGAATCCCAGATGAAACTACTCTCTAAGGCTGCATCGTTAAAACCAATGAATGCCATTGTATTACCTAATTGTTGGAAAATAAAATCATTTTCTGCAGCATCACTGATGCTGGCAAGGTGGCCGCCATTGTTACTGGCCTGAGCTGAAGCAGCCTGCCAGGACATTACATCATTGGACAAGAAGTAGGCGCTTCCATTGTGTTCTCCTAAAGGAGTATAGCCGGTTACAGCAGTTGGGCAATCGCCTTCATTTCCTCCGTCATCACCCGTCAGACAATCTACCGGAATGAAGCCTACATAGGAGCCGCCATTTACCAGAATTTGGTAGGTATCTCCTAAGAGGATTAACTCCTGAAAACTATAATCCTGTGCTGGTGTCAACTCGGCAGACCATATCGTGTTCCCATTGATCGTATGGCTTAGAAAAGTAGTATCGGTTTCCGGGTTGTAAACTGGCGTGTTAGGGCCACCATTTGCAATTCCGCTGATGCTCCAACTGCGCTCTATAGTAAGTGTATTGTCAGGTTCTAGGACAGAAATTGAGATTTCAGCAAATGATTCACTAAGTGAAGTTGTTTGCTGCTGCCAATATCTATATTTATTTCGGTAATATGATTTTTCTACGACGAACTCGTCATTCTGAAAAGTAAATTGTATTAGACGTTTTCTTTTATTGGTAATATTCGGACCGGCAGTAGATGAATTGCTGCTTTCAATATTATAGTTCCAATTTCCACAGGCATTTTTTTCGAATTGTAAATTTTGGATTTGTTTAGATTGGTTGCTACCCGCAATACCGCCTACCGCTTGTTCACTTATCACATTCAAATCGTTATCAAAGATGGTTACTTCAAAAGAAGTCCAGGCATGAAATAGTCCAATTCGGTCGGCGTTAATTCTTTTAAAATAATAAACGCCAGGATAATTATAAGCCAAAAAGGAGAAGGCTTCCAGTTCAATCGTTTCTATAATATTTCCTGCAGAATTTGTTTTTACAATTTTCCGGACCGCATCAACATTTATATTAAAGTCTTCGTTGTCATAAACATAGCCGGCATATATACGCTCGCCATTAATTTCAATATAAGCACTTACATTGCTAAACTGCTCCAAAACCGTTTGTGGGACTGGAAATTGCTCGATAATAGTTCCATCAACATTTCTTCGTACCACACTACCCTCTTCGATACCCACAGTTATTTCTGCTGGACTGTCTATTGGTTGACTGCTAATCAAAGCTCCATCTGACCCATAGATATATTCTGTAAAGGAATCCGTTTGAATCACCAAACGAAGATCACCATTTGGCAAATATTCCCTGCAATTTAAAACGCCATCTTGAACGATGTTTTCACAAGGTTCCACCACCTCTTCAATGATCACATTGTAAGAACAGATGGCAGTTTCTCCACAATCATTTTCAATTAAATATTCAATGACATTCGTTCCGACTGGTGCATAATCGCCATCACCATATGGACTCAATAAAGTGGTCGTCATATATCCGGGACAATTATCAATGACATTATTAAAGTACTCTGCGGAATAAAAATCTAAGTCTAATTTTTGCCATGGATTACCAATAATTCCAGGTAAGACGATATCCTCAGGACAATAATTGATAACGATGCTATTGGTTACATCTTCTGTGACCGTAATTGCAGCACTGATAAAAGTATTATTTTGTTCATTCGATTCTGTTACATAGTTTTCAGTATCCGCTTGAAGAATCACGTAATAGTTGCCCGTACTAATATCAGTGGGTACGGTAATCGAGCTAAAATAGCCGGATAATGTTCCAAGGGGTACATTAAAAATGGAGGTTTCATTTACGAGAATATCATCAGTACTAAATGTTTCATCTTCGGATAGGTAAAATCCGATAATATAAGGACCATAGTACCAAGGTCCACCAGAATTGTTGAGATCAAAGTTGACTTCGTATAGAGAACCAAGTTCGACGCTTGCTGGAAGATTGACCAAGTTACTCACCGTAAGATCAGGCAATATGGCGGAATTACATTCTCTCTCAATAATATACCGACGTTGAACATATTGATTATCCAAATTCCACTCACCGTTCCAAAAGTTCATAGTGGCATAGTCATCTCCATCTGTATTTCCACCGGATAAATTGGTGTACCCAATAGCTTCTCCAGAATCCCATGTGAAGCTTCCTTCTTCATCGGCATCGTTGTACCCAATGAAGATCATTGTGTTGTCTAATTGTTGCAAAATAAAGTTATGCTCAGCTGCATCATTAATGCTAACCAAGTAGCCACCTTTAATATTGGCATCTGCAGATGCTGCAGTCCATGTCTTTGGGGCATCTGAGAGATAGTAGGTGTTGCCGTTATGTAGGCCTAGTTTAGTGAAGCCTGTATAGCTAGGGCAAAGATCTACATTGGGGTTTTGACCCAAAATTTGCCCGCTTTGGCAGATGATGATGAAGAGCAAAGTGAAAAAGAAAGTAAATTTTTTCATAGTATTGCGTATGTTTTACGAGTTGATTGTTACATTATAAAAGTATAATATTCTCGAATAGCTTCCAACATCACTTTTGAATTGTTTCCAATAAAAATCATTGTTAAATAATAATAATCCATTGATAATCAACACTTAACATGTGTTTCTTCCAAAAATTATAATTGCACTTTCTACATTTTTGGTCTTAAGTATTTTCCTTGGATTTAGGTGGATGGGCGTATCAATAATCAGTTTTCGTTGTATTTCTCGTTGATTGTTTTGGAGTTTTATTCAATATCAAGGATAGATTGAGAAGGACTTATTTTTCAAAATTCATGTGTTTAGAATAGTGGTAATTGATTTTAAAGGAGTGTTCAATTCCTGCTTTTGCAAAAAAAAGCGTATTTTTATTTATTTACTCATTCGAAATAATATTTAAAGAAAATATTGTATGAGTAGATTTTTCTATTTTACTTCCTGAAAA
>CALGJW010000606.1 GCA_937930025.1 uncultured Saprospiraceae bacterium
CTTAAACGTTCCTAGTGCTAGTCGACGACCGATTTCATCCAAACTAATACGCTTGTTGGCACGGACGGTTTGTTCTCTTGAAATTTGAGCTCGCCGTGATGCTATTTGTCTAGCCTCTTGGTCGTTATCCATTACGCGGAATTTCTCACCGGCTTGTGGTGCTCCACTTAACCCAAGAATCAATACTGGTGTAGAAGGTCCTGCTGTTTTAACTTTTTTACCTCGTTCATTGAACATGGCTTTGACTCTACCTGAAAATTCACCAGCAACCATTGTATCTCCAATCTTCAACTCTCCATTTTGAACCAATAGTTTGGTAACGAAGCCACGCCCTTTATCTAAGGATGCTTCCACAACAGTTCCCGACGCTTCTCTATTTGGATTTGCACTTAGTTCCAGAACTTCTGCTTCCAGGATAATCTTTTCAAGTAGCAGCTCAATGTTTTCTCCTGTTTTGGCCGAGATATCTTGAGACTGATATTTTCCTCCCCATTCTTCTACAAGAATATTCATTACTGATAATTCTTGCTTTATTCTTTCTGGGTTAGCTCCGTCTTTGTCAATTTTATTAATAGCAAATACCATCGGTACTCCAGCCGCTTGCGCGTGACTGATTGCTTCTTTTGTTTGAGGCATTATAGAATCATCCGCTGCTACGATAATTACAGCAACATCAGTTACTTTCGCCCCTCTAGCCCGCATCGCCGTAAAAGCTTCGTGACCCGGTGTATCTAAGAAGGTAATTTTCTTTTTGTCTGGTCCAGCCAAAACTTCATAAGCACCAATGTGCTGGGTGATTCCCCCGGCTTCTCCATCGGCAACATTTGCGGATCGAATAAAATCCAGCAAAGAAGTCTTACCATGATCTACGTGACCCATCACAGTAACAATAGGTGCTCTCGGTACCAAATCTGCTGGATCATCAGGAGTCATTTCTTCTTCTTCGACTTCATCCTCAGCAGTAATAAATTCAACTTCGTGATCAAATTCATCTGCTACCAACTCTATGATCTCAGCATCCAACCTTTGGTTAATTGAAACAATAACACCAAGGTTCATACAAGTGGTGATCACTTGACTGACGGAAACATCCATAAGGTTTGCAAGCTCAGAAACCGAAACGAATTCTGTCAACTGCAACTTACCTGTTTCCTTTTCTGCTTCTGCTTGTTCAGCTTTTTCTCTATGTCTATCTCTATTGTCTCTACGAAGTTTTTGTCTTTTACGCTTACCACCACCAGAAATTCTGGCCATAGTCTGCTTGATCTTTTCTTCAATTTCTTTTTTAGAAACTTCCTTTGGTTCGTCTCTTCTACCAGGACCACGTCGACCTCCAGCGCTTTGACCTCCACGTCCACCTGTGCCACCACTGCCTCCTCGGTTTCCTTGGCCACCTCGATTAGGTCCACCACCAGTTCCCTTATTTGCTCCTGGAGCAACGGTTACCTTTTTACGTTTACGTTTACGTTTCTTTTTATCATCTTCCTTAGAAGAGTCGGAAGCTTTTTTCTTTGGTTTAGCGAATTTATCGGTATCAACTTTTCCAAGAATTTTTAATCCTTTCAACTGAGGTGTTTTAGCCCTCATCATTTCTTCTCCGGCAGGTTTAGGAGCTTCCTTTACTTCTTCCGGTTCAGCTTTGACGGGTTCTGGGGTAACCTCTTTTACTTGTGGTTTTTCTTCTACCTTTTCTTTTGCCTTTTCAGCTTTAGCCTCCTTTTTAGGTGCTTCCTTCTTTTTCTTAGGCTTTTTTTCCAAATCGATCTTACCCATGACCTTGAGGCCCCCTAGCTTAGCAGGAGCTTCTTCAGCCTTTTCGGCTTCCTTTACTTCTTCAACTGGGGGAGGGGTAACTTTTTCTTCGACTGGAGCGGGAGGTTCTACTTTTGCGACAGGAGGCTCAACTGGTTTTAAAATAGGAGCTGGGGGTTCTGGTTTATCCTTGGCCCTATTCCCAATAACCAATTGATCGGCTTTTACTTTAATGGATGCAGAACCTTGAAATTCTTTCAAGAGCTCGGTATACATTTCGTCAGTAACCTTGGCGGTAGGCTTGTTGTCTAGCTCATAGCCACACTTCCCTAAGTGTTCTACTATGGTAGAAGTACCTACATTTAATTCTTTTGCTACCTTAACTAGCCGTTGTGCCATTCTAAAATTTTCGATTACAAATCTGGCCGATAGACAAAATACTTTGTTGCGCAAGGTGATTTACATAAGTCTCAAAATATTTTTTTGAATGTTAGTAAAACAATGTACGAAAGTCATTTTGTCCTAATTTACAAGTGAGAGATAAACTCCGTTTGCAAAATCGTCCACAAAAATAAGGAAATAATGCCGTAATAGGCCAAATTCCCAAATTTCTGGTTTTTAGTTTTAATTCCTATTTTTTACAAAACCTATAAGTGTAATACTCAGCGATTTACCGCTTTTCTTATTCTTCAAATTCTGCAGTCAATATTCCTAATAATTCATCTATAGTCTCTTCTTCCAAATCAGATCTTCTAATCAACTCTTCTCTACTCAAAGCTAAAACTGATTTGGCTGTATCACAACCGATATTCTTCAATGCTGTGATAATCCAAGCTTCGATTTCATCGCTAAATTCTTCCAAATCGACATCATCGATTTCCATCTCCTCGTTATTACGGAAAACGTCTATTTCGAATTCGGTCAATCTACTGGCAAGCTTGATGTTTGTTCCTCCTTTTCCAATCGCTAAAGAAACCTGATCCGGCTCTAAATATACCGCAGCTCTTTTAGCTTCCTGGTCCAAATCAATAGAACTCACCTTTGCTGGAGTTAATGCTCTTTGAATGAACAGGGTGATGTTGGCAGTATAGTTTACGATATCTATATTTTCATTCTTCAACTCACGAACAATTCCATGAATTCTAGAACCTTTCATACCTACACAAGCTCCTACTGGATCAATTCTATCGTCATAAGATTCAACCGCAACCTTTGCTCTTTCACCTGGAATTCTTTCTATTCGCTTAACCGTAATTAGTCCATCTTCAATTTCTGGAACTTCTTGTTCAAGCAGTTTTTCTAAGAACTTATTATCGGTTCTAGAAACAACAACCACGGGGTTGTTATTCTTCATTTCCACATGCTTGATTATCCCTTTGACCATATCTCCCTTATGGAAGAAATCTCCTCTTATCATTTCCGTTCTAGGTAATACTAATTCAGATCCTGTAGCATCATCTAAAACAAGAATTTCTCTTTTCAAGATTTGATGAACTTCCCCAAGCACGATATCTCCAACGCGGTCAGTATAGCGTTTGAATACTTCATCTTTTTCTAACTCAGAAATTCTGGAAATCAATGTTTGGCGTGCTGCCATTATCGCTCTTCTTCCAAAATCTTCTAGAAATAGCTGCTGATAACACTCTTCCCCTATTTCGTAATCTTCATCAATGGACAAAGCTTCAGAAATAGAAACCTGTGCTCTTTCGTCTAAAACTTCACCATCTGGGACTATTTCGCGAACTCTCCAGAGTTCCAAATCTCCTTTTTGAGTATTAACGATAACATCAAAGTTGTCATCAGATCCAAATTTTTTACGGATAAGGGTACGGAATACATCTTCCAATACTCTTACCATTGTCGGGCGGTCAATATTTTTACCGGCTTTAAATTCCGAGAAAGTATCTACTAGATTCATTATCGACGATTTTATTTGCCTTTATTAAATGATAGTTTCACAATCGTTTTATTTATTCGGTCAAAAGGAATTTCCTTTACGACTTCTATGTTTCTTTTTTTCTTTCCTTCCTTGATTCGCTCTTTCCACTCAAGCACAATTGAATCTTCATCGACTTTTGTCAAGGTTCCTTGCACAGTACCTTCCTCCTCAATTTTTACTTCCAGTTTACGACCGATATGTTGATGATATTGTCGCAAAAACTTAAGTGGTTTTTTGGTTCCTGGTGAAGAAACTTCTAAGGCATATTTTTCACCAATCCAAAGATTTTCATCCAAGTGCTTTTCAAGGTATCTGGAAATTTTTTGGCAGTTCCCAAGGGTGATGCCTTTGTCTCCATCCAAATAAACTTCTAGTCTGTTATCTCCTTTGAGTTCCAGGTCTATTAAAAAAAAGGATTCAAATTCAGGTTCAATGAATTTCTCCTCAAGCAGTTTACTTATTTTTTGTTCGATCAAAGTTCAATTGATTGCATAAAAAAGAGGGAACAAATGTTCCCTCTCCTAGCGTTTTTTAATCTGCGACAAATATAAACGAAATAATCCATACTTGCAATGAACTAGCGTCCTTTCGGATATTTCGCTTCGTATTTACGAGCCATTATCTTATGATGATTATCTAAGTCGACTTTTCTTCCCGCAATCCACGCTTCGGTTACATTATTAGTTCTCATGTCCAAAGCATCTCCCGCACATATAAATAAGGTGGCATCCTTTCCGGCAGAAATAGAGCCCAATTTTTTTTCTACTCCCATGATTTTGGCCGGATTGAGGGTTATTGCCTGAATGGCGGCCTCTGGATCCATCCCAAATGCTACCGCCTGTCCGGTTTGGAAGGGTAAATTGAAGTTTTGCCAGCTTTCTCCCTGAGAAATAGCCACTGTTACCCCTGCACTAGCCAAAATACCTGCAGTCTTATATGGTTGATCTATGTGGGCATCACTGTGGTTTGGAAGACTTTGCGGAGGATGAAGTACCACAGAAACGCCATTCGTTTTAAGAAAACCGGCCATTTGCCAAGCATCTTCCCCTCCAACAATAACAGGTGAAACACCTTGCCTTTTGGCCATTAACACGGCTGATTCAATCGTTTTTGCGCCATCTGTATGAATGTAAAGCTTCTTTTTTCCATTAAACAAGTCTTTCATTGATTCCATCCGAAGGTCTTTTACTTCAGGTTGATCAGCAGCATAAGCTTTAGCCTGTTCAAAGTAATCTTCGATTTCGGCCTTTTGCTCTTCGTACTTTTCGTTCTTTTTTATTCCTCCAGGCTCAGCCCACCATCCCATTCTACGAAAGTCATTGGGCCAAACTAAATGAATCCCTTCATCTGCTGCAATCACAGCATCTTCCCAATTCCATCCATCCAGTGCCATCAAACTTGATTGCCCCGATATACCATTTCCCTCTGGACAAACTTGCGCCAATAAAACACCATTGCTACGAACAGTAGGTAATATCTTTGAATCGGTATTGTATGCAATTAAGGCTCGAACATGTGGATTCCTTTGTCCCACTTCTCTGAAATCTCTGGTTGCACGAACGGCATCTATATCCACCAATCCCAATCTTGTATTCATGGCGATGAAGCCTGGATAGATATGTTTGCCTGTTGCATTTATTCTTTCTGCATTTGCCGGAACATCTTCAATTTTTTGGTTGGCAACTCTAGAAATTTTACCATCCTCAATTAAGATGTGCGCATTATCCAAAACTTTTCCAGTTCCAAGGTGTGCGATACCTCCTTCAATTAGAATAGGTGTTTGTTGAGCTGAACCTGGGATAATCTGAGCTGTCAAACCCATTGGTAAAAGAAACAGCAATATTATATTTATAAATTTCATTTTCTTCTTTTTAGTTTTCATTAATGTTGGTGGGATTCGCTATCCATGTGTTGGTGAAGTGAACCACAGCTATACTGTTGGGGTCGCTTCTTTTTTACGGCTTGTGTATCTCCTCCTTTCTCTTTTTCTTTCAACATTTTTTGAATTAATTTCGATCGTTCGGCGGCGATTTCTTTTTGCAATTCAGCATCTTTTTCACGATCGAAATAACGCACTCCGTCCACCCAGGTTTTTTCTGCCATGGCATAGATAGACATTGGGTGATCCGACCATAAAACCACATCAGCATCTTTCCCTGGCTTAAGACTTCCCATTCGGTTGTCCAGGTGTAAAAGTTTAGCAGGATTAAGCGTAACAAATTTCCATGCATCTTCTTCAGATACGCCACCGTATTTAACTGCTTTAGCAGCTTCTTGATTTAAGCGTCTGGCCATTTCGGCGTCATCAGAATTATAAGCGACTGTTACACCTTGCTTGTGCATGATTGATCCATTATATGGTGTTGCTTCATCTACTTCTACTTTATATGCCCACCAATCAGAAAAGGTTGACCCTCCAACTCCATGCATTGCCATTTTATCTGCCACCTTATATCCTTCCAAAATATGCGTGAAAGTATTTATTTTAAAATCAAATTGCTCTGCCACTTTCATCAACATATTTATTTCTGATTGTCGGTAAGAGTGGCAAGTAATAAATCTTTTGCTTTCAATTATTTCTGCTAAAGCCTCCAACTCTAAATCCTTTCGAAAAGGTTTGCCAGATTTTTTCACCGCAGCATATTCTTTAGCTCTTGTGAAATGATCAACATAAACTTGTTCGACCCCCATTCTAGTTTGCGGAAATCTTGACCGTCTGTTGTCTCCCGCGTTAGATTGCTTCACGTTTTCACCTAAAGCGAATTTGATATAGCCATCGGAATTTTCAATTTTCATTTCGTCTGGCGTCAATCCCCATCTTAATTTTATTAACCCAGATTGACCTCCAATTGGATTGGCAGAACCGTGTAAAAGTTGAGCGGCAGTGACGCCTCCAGCTAATTGTCGATATATATTTATATCCTCGGAGTTCACCACATGCCCAATAGAAACTTCAGCGGAACTAGCTTGTGAACCTTCGTTTACTCCTTTGCTAATCGCAATATGGCTATGCTCGTCAATGACTCCAGAGGTAACATGTTTTCCTTTACCATCAATAGTTGTAGCCCCACTTGGTGCCGAAAGTCCTTTGCCAACTTTACTAATTTTTCCACCTACAATCAAAACATCTGCATCTTCCAAAATACCTTCGGACTCATTGGTCCAGACGGTCGCCCCGGTGATCAATACTGTTTCTTGTTGTGGTTTAGTAGTCCAGCCGTAAGGCAAAAATGGGTAAGCTATTTTTGAGATTATTTCTTTGCTTTTCGTAGTTTCCTTTTTCTTTTTTTCTGGTTTCTCTTCTAGCTCGCCTTTATAAGTAGCGGACCAATTTAGCCAATTCCCATCTTGACCCTGGCCTCTTCCTTTCCAGTTTTTTCCATCTACTGTTCCCGCCAAACGATAACTTCCTGATTCTCCTTCTGGTGTTAGTGAGAGCGTCAATTGGCCTTTATCCACTTTGATATTAACCTTTGTGGATGTGCTATCATTAACGATGAGTTTTGCCTTTGTTTTACCATCTTTTTGGCTTACTTCCATGTCATGGATTTGACGGAAGATTTGAAGGTCATATTTACCAGATAAGTTTTCTTGAGGAATAGGATTTACTTCATAAGGTTTTCCTTGAACCCAGTTTTGATAAATCTTGGTTCCTTTCTTAAATATATTATCTGAACTGATAAAAAAGTTGGCCAATTTTCCTGACTCTAAGGAACCTACCCACTTTTCTGCTCCGATCATTTTTGCAGGAGTGAAAGTTAAGGCTTTAAGCGCATCTGCCTCGGACAGTCCAGCCTCAATTGCCTTTCTGAGCATTTTGTGAAAACTGTCTTTCTTTTTTAATCCATCAGTGGTTAAAGCAACGTTCATTCCCGCTTTAATCATTTGAGCGGGGTTAGTCGGTGCTAATTCCCAATGACGCATGTCCTGTAATTCTGCCGCCATAGCATCATAGGGATCTTCTACGTCATAAGCTTTAGGAAAATTTATTGGAAGGATAATAGATTGAACTTTTGCTTTAATTTCTGAAGCTCTTTTATATTCATCTCCTGTTCCTTTTATTATATATTGTTTTCCAAATTCTGCTGCAATATTTGCCGCGCGCAATATTTCCAATCGATCTCTGGTTACGAAAACTTGAGGAAGGTTTTGAATTTTATTCCAAGCATCCAAACTTAAGTTGCGCTCTTCATTAACCCCCTGTTGTGCATACCACAGTCCATCTAAATAAGTTTGTCTAATCAAAGCGATACTCCCCATTAATGATCGTGGATAAGTTTGGGTAGAAATTCCTTTTTCAAAAGAAAGCACATGGGCAGATTGCGATTGAAGCAATTGCTCTTGTTCTTTTTCGTCTCCAAGGGTTACTGTTGCTGCAGTTCCTCTAGAGATGCCATCTTTGCTGTGAATAAGCATCGTACCAAACCCAAGTTTTCTCCATTCCTTTGCAGATTTCGAATCAATCTTAAAATTTTCAGCAGCATTCCATTCAGGTTTGATCGCTTGATTCCACCCAAATGCTCCTTTCTTATTTGACAATGGTTGGGGAGGGCTTCTCCAACCTCCACCGGAACCTTTTTTCATTTCAGGCATTCCGTAATTAGCATATGTTTCTACGAAGGAAGGATAGATAAATTGACCTTCTAAATCTTTTACCACTGCGCCACTTGGAATAGAAATATTCGCCCCTACAGTTAAAATTTTTCCATCTTCAATAACCAAAGTCGCGTTCTCCAACATTTGGTCGTGAGACTTATAGATAGTCGCATTTGTAAAGGCGTATTTGCCGGTTCGGTTGTCTGGGGCCCCGTTGACAGGAAAGGTAGTTTGAGCAAATAACCCAAGCGCTCCGCCAATCAGAATGAGTAGTAATAATTTCCTTTTCATCTCAATGTATTTGTGAGGGTAAAATACGGAAAAAGTAAGCTGGTAGGGTTTTTATTTGTCCTTCAAAAAACAGAAGCATTCTACCTTATGAGTAAATTAAGACTATAGATCTTGAAATTTATTTTAACCCGTGAGTTTATTTCTTGCTTAAAAGTTGGTTATTTGTTTAATGCGAAAACTAATTATCCTAAAACTCACTTTATCGTTTTTATTGCTTTTCAGTTTCTGTTTTGCTCAAGGACAAACAAAACAATTCAACTTTGGAGCTTATGGAGGTGTTGCCAACAATAATGTCTATCAATTGAATAAACCAACTGTTTTTGACAATCAAACCACCCCTGTTCTATTAGGTATACATGCAGATTATAATTTTGGAGATAGACTTAGCTCAGGGATAGAATTGGAATACATCCATAAGGGGCCAAAATTTTACAAAATTGACTATTTGGTTCTGTCAGTTGTTGCAAAATACAAGGTGTTTGAAAATTTAAATCTAGAACCTGTTCTCGGTGGCTACGCTGGATATCTTTTTAAGTTCATTGGCTTTGGCCGAGAACACAACCACCCTGAACTTAAGCAATATGATTTTGGAGTACAAGGAGGAGTACAGTATACCATTCCGATTACTTCCTGGTTAAATGTCTTCATTTCACCAAGGGTCGAACTTGGCCTATATACTTTCAGCTTCTCAAGACACAGGTCTTTCCAACTAAGAGCAGGAATCGAATTCTAAACCCATCACCGCTGCACATAAACCACATACTTCTCCTCAAAAAACTCCTCTGGAAAAAATAAATAAACCTTATAGTGTTCTGCATACGCCTTTTTCCCTAAGGATTTTATTTCCGCTTTGATGTTTCCTCCTTTAAGTGCAATCAGCCCATTGGGGACAGCATGCTGTTGTTCAAGGGTAATTAATTTATGAATCCATTGCATCAGCTGAGGGAGCTTGGCCACAGCCCGGGTCACGACAAAATCGAATTTGTCCTTTAATTCTTCGGCCCGCCCATGAATGGCTTTTACATTTTTTAATCCCAAGGCTTCCACAATCTCGTTTACCACCATGATCTTCTTCCCGCGGCTATCCACCAAGGTGAACTGCGTCTTTGGAAATAAGATCGCTAAAGGAATTCCGGGGAAGCCACCTCCTGTACCTAAGTCCAACACTTTTCCAGAAGGGGAGAACTGGACAAATTTTGCAATAGCTAGGGAATGCAGGATGTGGCGAACATCTAAGTTATCGATATCCTTTCTGGATACTACATTGATCTTCTCATTCCATTCTTTATACAATTCCGGCAATTGGTCAAATTGGGAAATTTGTTTTGCTGTGAGATTAGGGAAGTATTGCTGGATCAATTTCATCTTGCAAAAGTAGTTTACCTTAATTCGTTGTTCAAAGCTTTTGACTTTTTATTGAAAATAAAAAACCTCTCAGCCGAAGCCAAGAGGTTTTTGAAAACTCTAAACAATTTTTTTATAAACAGTATTATACTGCTACTGCCAAATCTCTTTTTGCTTGTGCTTTGGTTTTAGACTTCTTGCGTCTAGTCGTGTTATCCAAATAAGCTTTACAGCCAGGAGATTGCAAGTGATTGTACATGATTTCTTTTGCTCTGAACAATTGCGCCTTTACTGTTCCCAAAGGAATATTTAATTCGTTGGCAATTTCTTCGTAGCTCAATTCTTCAAAGAATCTAAGTTCGATCATCAATCTGTACTTGACACTTAGCTTGTTCATTACTGAACGCATCAATTCCAATCTTTGATTTCTAATAAAACTTTGCTCTGGATCCAAAACACTGGATCGGATGTTTGAAGAAAAGTCGTGATCTCCGCCTGGTTCGATAGGATCATCGATTGACAAAAGGTGTAATCTTTTCTTTCTGATATGATCTATGCAATTATTAATGGCAATCTTAAAAAGCCATGTTGAAAATGCGTAGCGAGGCGCATAGCTCGGTAATTTTGCAAAAGCTTTCCCGAATGCTTCTAACGTTAAATCCTCGGAGTCGTCGCGATTTTTAACCATCTTAAACATCATGTGGTAGATACTATTGCGGTAGCGTTCCATAAGTACTGCGTAAGCTTTTTGGTCACCAAGAATTGCTTTCTTGACAAACTCATAGTCTTCCGAAGCGCGAGGGGATAATCTGTGCTCAGGTTCTTCCTGCTCATCAGCTGTATTTTGACCTTCTTCATTTTGCCCAGTATCCTGAGAAGCTTGAAGTTGATCAGTAGTGTTTTTAGTTTGGTCGTTTGTAGTTGCTTCTGTTGAAGCGGCTGAGGGTGTTGTTGTCTTTACTTCCATTGTTTTGTGTTTCCAATCGTTAATGCTGGTAAGAACGATAGGTAAAACAGCAGGTAAGCAAAATCGAAGAAGGGAATCTTCCACCATAAATCTTTGGCTAAGAGCCTAGGATAAAGGGATCTGCATACGGCCATGATAAGAATCATTCGCCCAACATATATAAATAATACAAATATCATGCTAAGCTTTATCAGCAACATGATCCCTCCGATTAAATGTATGGTGTGGCTCAAGGCGAGCATGCCAAGCACTCTTTTGTGCTTACCACGGTAGTTTTTCCCAGTTGTAGTATGTCTGTACTTCTGGCGGAAATAAGACCGCCAGGTACTTTTCGGTTTTGAGATTGTAAAAGTCTGAGGATGTAGGTTGATTTGAGTGTTTTCTGCTCTTGCGGCAGCGTTTACAAACAAATCGTCATCTCCGGAAGTTATGTGCGCATGCGCATCAAAACCGCCTGTCTCTTGATAAATAGACTTCGTGTAGATAAGATTTCGTCCCACTCCCATGTATGGTATCCCGTGTTTAGCTAGGGATAAGTATTGGAGCGCGGTATAAACCGTTTCGTATCGAATAAAGGAGTTTAAAAAGCCGGGTAGTTTCTCATAAGGTGAATAGCCTAAACCGATTTGAGTGTTTCCTTGGATTGTCTCTTGCATTTGACTTACCCAGTTTTCACTCAGCGGCTTGCAATCCGCATCAGTTAGTAACAGCAATTCGTTTGTGGCTTTCTCTATTCCTTTTGACAGCGCAAACTTTTTTCCCGCCGTCGTTTTGTCTTCAATATCAATCGTTACAGTGCGCAAGATAGAAGCCGACTTTTGTATTTCCAAAAGCACTTTTGCCGTCTGGTCAGTGGATGCATCGTTAACGACAATTATCTCGAGGGAACGGTAGTTTTGGGTTATGATAAGGGGCAAGTTTTTTTTCAGGTTTTCGGCCTCATTGTGGGCACAAATGATAATTGAGACCCCCGGGCCCTTATTTTGCTCGGTTTTTGAGTCTTTATGCCTTGCTAATTTTGTTACAATGACCCCCCAAAACCACACTTGATAAGCAGTGGCTAGTAGAAAAAGGGCTAGTACAAAGGAATAAAACATAGTTACCTATATATAAGGAGCCAATTCTGATAGTATTTGATCCGCCTCGGCTTGTATTTCTTTTCCAAGTTCTGATTTGGAAAGTACGGCATTCCAGCGCCAATTTTGATAGGCTAATGATACGGAACTAAAGTAATGAAAGGAAAAAATTCCTACGGCACCATAGAGCACCCAAAGCAATGGCCAGGCGTAACCCGCATCCCAAAAGGAAGAAAGCAACCAATTGTTTGCCTTATAGCATAATGGAAAAAGAATGATTCCTCCCAACACCTTCAAGGTAGAAGTGTACCCTTTGTAAAGCCGCAATGTTTTTTCCAAAATCAAAATCAATAATACTGGAAGGAGATTTACGAGTAATCCCACAATGGCCAGTGGTAAGAGTAAGTGCCACCAGGAGAAGGAAAATCTTCGGAAAATATATTCTGAGCTAAAGGAAATTTGGTCTAATTTTTCTATCAATCTTTCCACCCTTTGATTTAATTTTTCATATAAACCTGTTCTCGTTTGGTCTGCGAGTCTTTGGCTTCGTTTATATTGATTAATTAGCTTGAGTGGTTTTTTTGCATTTGCCAAAGTTTCGATTGTTCTAAAAAATGAATCGTGTTCGGGCTTCCCAATATTCAACAAAAGGGCTTCCGTTTTTTCTTGAAGCATTTCAGTTAGTTCATCCACTGTTTTTTCGGAATCTGTGGAATAAGCTTCTTTCCATTCTGACATTTGAATTGGCTCTCCTGCATGAACCACTAATTTGGAGCGAAATTTTTGCGCATCCGTATAGTACAACCCTACCGGTAAAATTTGAACACCAAGCTTAAAATCATTTTCGTCTTCAGCACCTAAGGCTATTCTAGCTGTACCAGATTTTAAAGGCTTTAATCCATGCTCAGGTGTACTGTACCCTTCCGCAGCGATATACATACATCCACCATCCTTTAGAAACTGAAAACTCTTATTGAAACTTTGTTTGTTGTCAAACTTCCTTTTTCCCTGGTCAGTTCTTCGCTGAACCGGTATACAGAAAAAAGTACTAAAAAACCAGTTTGTAAACCTAGTTTGAAACATGCCGGCATTCGCTAAAAAGTGAACATAGCGGTTTACCTGAGCTGCCACTGTCACAGGATCCATCATGGTAGATGGGTGGTTAGAGATCACAATTGTCGGTCGGTTTAATTTAAAATTCTCTTTTCCTATGACCTTAAACTCACTATAAAAAAGTTTGTCGGCCAAAATTACTAAGCCTTTTAAGAAAAGGTAAAAAGCCTTCTTGAACCAATTTATTTTCGGTCTATTCATGCTTTAAACTCGAGTAAAAATTGTTTAATATATTCGTCAAAAAGAGGTCCGTCATTTCCATGAAAAGCCACCTCAATAGGCAGAACGAAAATTGGAATTTTATTTTCAATTAAAAATTTATGGTGTTCCATTAATCGCATTGCATCCTTTTCGGTGGTTATAATTACTTTCTTGGGGTTCTGTATATTATCGAACTTTGTTTTTAAAGTTCCCAAATCACTTTTGTTGAAATAGTGATGGTCTTCATATTCCAAAGAGGCGACCTCTTCAACCTTAGTGTGTAAATAATCAATTAGGTAATCCGATCCTGCTATCGCACAAATCAAAAGAACAGAAACATCTCTTTCTAATTTTGCTTTTAAGTTCGGTTTAAATATATAGTACGGCTGTTGGTATTTATAATAAGAGAAAAATATTTGCTGATGATTGTACGGGTTTAATTCAGCAATCATTTTTTCACGATCCAATTCAGACAACTCAGGGGGACATTTTGAAACAACGATTACATCCGCTCTATGATAGGCATTGCGAGGTTCTCTCAATCTACCTGAAGGCAGCAGCCAATCTTTTGTAAAGGGGCGATTGTATTCGGTGAGTAAAACATTCAAAGAAGGGTCTATTGCTCGATGCTGAAATGCGTCATCCAATAAGATGCACTGTACTTTGGGATAAGTACCCATCATTTTTGGAATGGCCAATGTTCGGCTCTCACTAACAATCACAGGAATTTCTGGAAACTTTCGCTTGAATTGCATGGGTTCGTCTCCCACTTGAAGCGCAGTGCTATTTCGTTGAACCTCTAAATACCCTTTTGTCTTTCGTTGATAACCCCTACTGAGCGTTGCCACAAAAATATAATCCTTGAGTAATCGCACAAGGTATTCTATATGCGGGCTCTTCCCCGCGCCACCAATAGAAAGATTCCCTACTGAAATTGTCGGAAGATCGAAGCGTATGGACTTCAAAACTCCAATCCTGTATAATAACGCTCTAATGCTAACCCCTATTCCATATAGGAGGGAAATTGGACTTAATAATAGTTGTACAAGGAATTTTTGAATCATTAAGGTACAAATGTAGTCTTCGATCTTAAATATCGCCTGGCTTTTCTACTTTTTTATGAATTCCTCCGACCGACTTCCATTTTTTCGAAATTACAAGGCAATAAACGGCTAAATGAGTAGATTTACGATTTCAAACTAAGATGGATGAAGCGATTGCCTAAAGGGACTTTTATAAATATGGGAACGATCTTAATAGGCGGTCTCATTGGCTTAGCCTTGCAACAGGTCCTTCCCGAAAATATTCAAACGATTACACTGCAAGCTGTCGGGTTGGCAATTTTGCTGATTGCCATCCAAATGACCATGAAATTACCGGAGGAATTATGGATTCCTTTTATTTTCAGCTTGGTTTTGGGCGGAGTTGTAGGGGAATCATTCGGTGTCAAGGCTATGTTTGACGGTTTGGAAGAATCCATGAGGCTCAATTTTCAAGTAGGTGAAAAGCGTTTTACTGAAGGATTGATTACAGCATTTGTTCTTTTTTGCGCCTCTCCCATCACAATCGTTGGTGCCATTGAAGAAGGAATCAATAATAAACGCGAATTACTTTTGGTGAAATCTGTTCTTGATGGTATTATGGCCATTGCATTTGCTTCTACTTATGGATTTGGTGTTCTCTTTTCAATTATCCCTCTTCTATTTATTCAAGGCGGACTTACATTTTTAGGTTTTCAAATAAAAGGAACTTTCTTAAAATCTGTTTTAGCTCAAATTTCCGCTGTCGGCGCAGCAATACTAATAGCCTTGTCTTTGAAAATTCTTGTGGGCGCAAATATCCCTGTTGCGAATTTGTTGCCAGCTCTATTAATGGCAGTGATTGTAACTGGGGCTTATAGCCGACTAAAACTTCGATTCTAATTCATGTCAAATAATTTAACTGAAAGAGTAAAGTTGGCCATCAGAGATGTTCCTGACTTTCCAAAAGAAGGTATTGTATTTAAGGACATCACTTCCGTTTTTTTGGACCCTGCATTGTCCAGAGATATAGCTCAAGAATTTATATTGGAAGCCAAAAAAATTGAGCCCGATTTTATCGCTGCGGTAGATAGTCGTGGATTTCTGTTTGGACCCATCATCGCCCAAGCCTTAGATATTCCCTTATTATTAATTAGAAAAAAAGGGAAGCTTCCTGGTCCCACGGTGGAGACAAGTTACGATTTAGAATACGGAACCGCGAGCATAGAAATGCATATCAATGATATTCCTAAAGGGAGTCGTGTGTTAATCCACGATGATTTATTAGCAACGGGAGGAACGACCCTTGCGGCTGCTAAGTTGGTGGAAACTTGCGAAAGCGAAGTTGTTGGTTTTTCTTTTTTACTACATCTAGGTTTTTTGGATGGTAAAGAAAAGCTTGATGCGATTACTCAAAATATATATTCTATGGTAACTTATTAGTTCCAATTTCCATCAACCCAATCGGATGGTTTTTAATCCCGATTCTTTTTTGAGAATAGAGTGTCCAATTTGGCAGTTCAAACATTGTTTTTTATCGCAGGCTTCTGTTTTCAACTCCAGCAGTGCTTGAGATATTTGTGCATTCGGCACATCCAATCCTAATTTTTGCCATCCTGAAATAATGCTATTTTTTTCTGCCGGCAATTCTTCCAATAGCTTGATTGCACGTCGTTTATACACTTCATCGTTTTTTCTTTTTCCATATAAAAATAAGAAGGGGACTATAGTATTTATGATGAAAAGTTGAATCGTGTTTTTACCCAATTTTTTGTTCGAAGGTTTGGAAAGTTTGTCAAATTGATAATGGGTTTTCCAATAATTCGAAATTTCTAATTCGAACATATTTAGAATCTCTCGGGTGTTTTTTATCGCCAATATTTTGCTGAACAAATGATCTGATTGATGAATTAGTCTCGCGAATTGCGCAATACGAATTGAAGGAAAATTTGCTGGCCGCAATCTTAAATATTTCCAACTTGAAATGGGAATCGCAGATAGTTGATATTTATTTTTTAGACCCAAATAAATTTCTTTTAACCGATTTGGATATTCATCCTCAAAATTTTCATCTAACATTCCAGCTTGCCCAAACAGCAATGCTTCCAATTCAAGGAGTCTATCTCTATGTCTCATCAGAACAACTAAAGGAAAGCTATTTGCCAACATAAAAAAGGGCATTGCGTTTACTTTTAATCCAAAATTTTTGGCTAGAAAAAGATAGAAGCATGTTTCCCAATCCCATTTCTTTGCAACCAATGTGGCTTCCAACACGGACGTCTTGCGCTCCAACCTTTTAACCATTTGATGGTCAATGCAGGCATGAACAATTATTTCTTTTATAGACCTGAACGAAGGTGCACAAGGTATCCAGTTTTTCTCACGCATCAACCGTTGGTAATTTCGAATCAGACCTGCTGGCACCCTATCCTTCAAAACTAAGGTTGGCAGTAATTTACCCGTTCTTCTTTTTACTGGCCGATTGTCATCCAGTACCACATGTAAAATTACATTGTCATAAGCAGGGTCTATGTCATGCGCATGTTGATACCATTCGGAAGATTTGATATGCATTTCTACATTTCCATTCCATCGAATTCCGGCTATTTCTAATTCCGCATTTAGAAAATCAGGTCCGGCATGCGTGTTATGAAGGCCATAGTTGATTATTTCGACTGTTTCCTCTTCCGTGGATACTAAGCCCATCGGATCAAAGCGATTACTTTTCCATAAATAGTGTAAAAACTCCTCTTTCATGATTTCTTATTTTATACATTGACGTAGAAATTTTGAAATTCCATAAATCAACTTTTGAAAATGCTCACCTAACACTTTCGGTAACCCTTATAACTCTCTGGCTATCAATCAGACTTGGCTTCAAATATTTTTTTAAAAAAAGTGCCTTTGTATGAAAAAAATTGTATTCTTTTGAAAAGAATTTACGTTGATACACTATGACAAAAACAAGCATTGCATTGGTAACGGGTGGTGATGTGGCAGAAAGAGGAATCTCTCTGTTAAGTGCCCAGACGATTTATGACCACCTGGATAAAACCAAATACGCGCCCAGAATCATTGATTATAAGGATGGAGAATTTAAAGATGTTGACTCTGGAAAATACTTAAGCAAGGTAGACTTCTCGCTTGATTTAGGTGAAAAACTAAGATTTGACTTGGTGTATCCTATTTTGCATGGACACCCTGCTGAAAATGGTGTGCTACAAGGATACTTGGAAATGATTGGTCAGCCTTATGCTGGATCAGGTCAGCTATCGAGCGCCTTATCTTTTAACAAACAAGCCTGTAAAACTTTTATTCAATCTTTGGATATTCCTATGGCCGCTTCAATGGTCTTAAAAAAAGAAGAACCCATTAACATGCATAAAATCGCAAAGTTGGGTTTACCTCTTTTTATTAAACCCAATCAAAATGGGTCGAGCTATGGTATTTCCAAAGCAACCTTACTAGAAGCGGTAAAACCCGCAATTGAAAATGCTTTTAAATATGATACAGAAATAATCATTGAAGCTTTTCTTGATGGCCCAGAATATAGCGGAGGTGTGTTTCGAAAAGGAGAGGAAATTGTAATGCTCCCGATTACAGAAATTATTCCTGATCAAGAAAGGGAGTTTTTTGATTTTGAGGCGAAGTACGAAAATAAGAGCAAAGAAATTACACCTGCGAGAATTTCTGAACAACTCGCATCCATTTGCAAGGAACAGACAAAAACAATTTATCAGGCATTAGATTGCAAAGGCATCTGTCGGGCAGATTATATCCTAGGCGAGGGTAAATTTTACTTCTTAGAAATTAATACAATCCCGGGTTTTTCGGGTAATAGTTTGGTGCCACAACAGGCGAGAGCGATGGATTTGCCAATTAGCGACATGTTAGATGCCGTGGTGGAAGAAGCCTTGGGTAAAAAAGTGGCCGTTTAGCAGGAGTGGAATAAATATCTTTGCCTACCTTAGTCAAATGTCGCAATTCGCAGATCGCAATACTGAAATTTTATCCACTAAGAAGTTGGAGCGTGAGCTGAATCTGAAACAACTTCAGATCAACAGCTTACTTTCTATTACTCAGGCGATCAATGACAACGTTAAGGCTCCTGAGCTTTTTGCCATGTATAAGTCCTTTCTCACCTGGGAAATGGAAGTGAAAAAAATGGCATTGTTTATTTTAACTGACGGAGTGTGGGCTTGTGTCACCCACCAGGGAGTTTCAGGTAATTACATTCCAAAATCTAGTAGTGAAAAATTATTGCGCTTTGAAAAGTTGCAATCTTTGAAAGAAGAAAAGGATCCTTTTTTCAAAGAGTTTGATGTGGTTGTTCCGGTTAAGCACAAGAAGGAACCAATTGCCTTCACCTTTATTGGAGGATTTGAAGAAGAGGATGATATGTACAGTAAAATCCAATTCATTACGACCATCACAAATATCATTGCTGTTGCAATTGAAAATAAAAGACTTTTCAAACGACAACTAGAACAGGAACGTCTTAAGCGGGAAATGGAATTGGCAAGCGAAATGCAAAAAATGTTGATCCCCAAAATATTGCCTAAAAGTGAACACTTCGAATTGGCAAGTATATACAAACCAAAACTTGGGGTAGGTGGAGACTATTTTGATTATATAGAATTAGATGATGAAAATATTGTTTTTTGCATTGCAGACATTTCTGGTAAAGGAGTTGCCGCTGCCCTGTTGATGGCAAATTTTCAAGCCAACTTTCATACATTAATTCGAAAAAGAGATCCTTTAAAAACATTTATTGATGAACTTAATCAAAGCCTTTATCTAATAACAGGCGGAGATAAGTTCTTAACCTTGTTTGTAGCTCTTTTCAATCGAAAAACAAATCACTTGAGTTATGTAAATGCTGGACATAACCCTCCTGTGCTTATCATGGAAAAAGAAATAATTCCTTTGACTGAAGGCTGCGCCATTCTTGGAGGCTTGCAAAAATTACCTTTCATCGAAGTGGGGGAAGTTGATCTAGCAAACGAATGTCTAATCTGCACATATACAGATGGGTTAACCGATACTAAAAATGACGCTGAAGAATATTATACGCAAGAAATGCTATATGCTTTTGCCCAAAAGCACGCCCATTTGGACGCTGAAAAATTCAATCAGCAACTTTTTGAAACAGTTGATCGATTTAAGGAAAGTACAGAAGACTATCCTGATGATCTTACAATACTGACCTGCAAAATTTCCAATTAGTCTAATAATTAAAGATTTTAGACTAATTCTATTGATTTTTCCTCGGTATTTGTGCTAATTGGGAGGTATAAATTAGGTTTAAACTTTACAATGAAAAAGAAGAACATAGCTGCCTTTTTAGCCATATTCGGTTTCGGAATTCATCGGTTCTATTTAGAGGATAGAAAAAATGGAATCGCGTATTTTATTTTGACCTTTTTGGGAATAGGGGTTCTGTTGAGTTTTATCGATTTCTTTGTTTTTCTCTTTATGGAACAAGAAAGATTTGATCGAAAATATAATTATGAAGACTCGGGAAGAAGAGATTTTACTCGAAGACCAGGGCGGGAGCGTAGAAGGGCTAACAATCGTCGAAATAATCGGAATGCAGCTCCGGCTCAAGTAAGAACTAGACCTAGTACCGTTTCTCGTGCCTCAAGCGCCAATGCACGTGCCCAAGTTCATATAAAAGCGGGAAAGGAGCATTATAGCGGATTTGACTATTTCGAAGCCATCGCCCAATGGAGTAAAGCTATAGAATTAGAACCAAGAAATGCCGCGGTTCACTACAATTTGGCTTGTGCTTTTTCTTTAACAGAACAGGCTGAAAAATCATTTTACCATTTGAGTGAAGCAGTTAAGTATGGATTTAATAACTTTGACAAATTAAGTAACCAAGATGCTTTAGCATTTTTGCGAATTCAAAAAGATTTTGATGCTTTTGCAGAGAACGGTTATTTACTTGATTCGGCTAAGCAACCCACGAAAGAAAAGGAGCCTGAGGCAACTTCTCCAGACTTTTTATCTAAAGATATTCGGGAACAATTAAAGGAGTTGGGCGAACTTAGAGAACGTGGAATCTTGACCGAAGAAGAATTTGTAGCGCAAAAAAAGAAATTGATTTAAAACCAACTTATGCGGAATTTTAATCCTGGGAGTATTTTCTTCTTCATATTCCTTTTTATTGTTGCCAACAACATGTTTGGCGGCATTCCTTTTTTCCTTCCAATGATTTTATTCTTTGTCGTCTATAACGCGGTGTCGAAAAAGAAAAATGCCAATAAGGATAGAGGCTACGTCAGAGAATCAACTAAAAGGAGAAGATCACAAGCTCGAGACCAAAGAGATTACGATCGGGCCAGACAAACTCAGCGACGAAGAGATCAGGCTCGTCAAAAACCTGTGATCAAGAAAAATCCTTTTAAAAAGTCCGGAGTAGATAAATTTAAAGACTACGATTACGATGGAGCAATCGAAGATTTTACTCGCGCCTTGCAAATCGATGGTAAAGACCCTTCGGTATATTTTAATTTGGCCTGTGCATTTTCTTTGACCGAACAGAAAGACAAAGCCTTTGACGCATTATCCAAGGCTTTTACGCTTGGGTTCAAGGATAGCGAAAGATTGAAAACACATGATGCTCTGGCATATTTAAGAGTTCAAGATGAATTTGAATCATTTGTCGCCAATGGTTATAAATGGCCAATATCTGGCGCTAGAAAGCCTATGCCAGAAGAACAATCTGAATTACTTCAACAGCTGAAGCAACTTGCAGATCTTAGAGAAAAAGGATTGTTGACTGATGAGGAGTTTTTGACTCAAAAGAAAAGGTTACTTAACTAAAAGTTCATTTGTCAAGAATTGACATTTAGACTTTTGTTTACGATCTTGAGCCTAACAAATCTTCTATTACCACGTTATATTAAAAATATAGAATCAAAGAATGATTGCAAGCGATATAATTTCCCACGATGTTTTGCCTTTGAGGACCTCTGACACTGGAGATACTGCCCTTGGTATTATGGGAGACTATTTCATTCAACATTTGCCGATTGTAAATAATGAACAATTGCTTGGTGTCATTGCTGAACCTGATATTTTAGACCATGACCCACACGAGCCAATAGGTTCCTACCAACTTTCCTTAACACGACCTTTCGTTAAAGACAGTGATCATCTATATGAAGTGCTAAGAGTGCTTCATGAATGTAAGCTGACCGTTGTACCCGTAATTGATCAGGATGAAAACTATCAAGGGGTAATTACCCAAGCAGACTTATTGCGCTTCTTTGCTCAAACTGGTTCTTTTACCGAACCGGGATCCATATTAGTTTTAGAATTAAGTCGTAGAGACTATTCATTGTCAGAAATTTCTAGAATTGTTGAGTCTGAGTCTGCAGCCATTTTGAGTTGTTATGTTACCTCTCCAATGTCTAATGAAGATCAGATGATTGATGTTACATTGAAAATCAATCGACAAGAAATCGCAAGAATCATCGCCTCTTTCGAACGATTCGATTATAGAATAAAAGCTTCTTTTCAAGAGACTGAATATTTTGAGACATTAAAGGATCGCTACGATTCCTTGCTTAATTATCTCAACGTTTAGTCCGAGTCATTCGAACGCTATCCAGTTTTAGTAATACTCCTATCATTAGTGAAAATCCAATAATAGAAGATCCTCCTGAGCTTATGAACGGAAGAGGAATTCCGATTATAGGCATCAGACCCATTGTCATTCCTATATTTATAAATACATGAACAAAGAGGACGCTAGCCACACAGTAAGCAAAATATCGGGAAAAGACATCCCTTTGTCGTTCCGCAATAGTCAAGATTCTTAACAGCAGAAATAGAAATAAACCTAAAATTCCAACAACGCCAATGAATCCTTGCTCTTCTCCAATGGTACAAAAAATAAAATCTGTGTCTTGTTCTGGAACATAGTTAAGCTTCGTCAACGTTCCTTGTAGAAACCCTTTGCCTCGTAAACCACCAGAACCGATCGATAATTTAGATTGTATAACATTATACAATGCTCCCTTTGGGTCGCATTTGGATGGTTGTAACCAGATGTTTATTCTTGCCTGTTGGTGGGGCTTCATCACTTCGTTAAAAAAATAGTTGGCGGAAAAAGCGATGATAGCGCCAAAGAATACTATTCCAATTAATTGCCCAACCAACTGTTGTTTACGATTTTGAAAAGCTGCAAAAGCGCTTACAACAAAAAGTAGGGATTGAATACCTAGCGCAGGAAGGGAATTATCTAAATAAGCTAGAAAAAAAGATACCAAAGAGGAAAAAAACAATAGCAAACCCCATTGAAGTTTTCTCTTAAAGTTGAAAAAGAAAATAATATTAGCAATACAAATTAAACCAACTAAAATATTTACAGGATTGGAAATAAAGCCTAAGATTAAAAGGACAGTGGCGGTTAATGCCAAAACGTACAACAAGGAATTCAATCCAGCTCTATAAAGCACGAATAAAAAACCGGAAAAAACTAATGCAGAACCGGCATCTGGTTGTAAAAGAATTAGCAGGATTGGCAGCAGTAAAAAGCCAAAGGCTATAGCCACTGAACGTAAATTATCCATGCTAGTGTTGTATCTACTTAAAAATCCAGAAAGGGCAATGGCGGTTCCAAACTTTGCAAATTCTGATGGTTGTACGGTAAACCCAGCGATCCGATACCAAGAGTTTGCCCCCTTAATGCTTACACCAAAAATTAAAACTCCGATTAAAAGGACTATGGTTATTCCAAAAACGAGTAGGCCAAAGGTTTGCCAGAAGTTGGAATCAATTAGTTGACAAACTAAAATAGTGAGAAAAGACAATCCGATAAATAATGCTTGTTTACCAGCATTGGTGCTTAGATCAAAGGGGCTATTTCCGATTTCATCATTATAGCCTACAGCGTAAATCATCAACCAACCGATAACCACGAGTCCCAAATAAAGAGAAGCGGTAAGCCAGTCCAAATTGGTTAAAAAGAGGGTTCTTTTACTCATAGGAATTTGCTACCACCCCACAATTTCTCTAGGGTTCATATCTCTAACCTTGGCAGTATAAGCGGAAGGAAAAGATTTTTTTATATAGTTCAAGGCCTCCATCGCATCCAGCTTAGTCGCAAAAGCCCCCGCTCGTAATTTATAATCCGGCTTGATATGAATCCAATCGACCGAGTACCTTGGAAAGGTTGCTTTAAATTTCGCCTTCACTTCTTCAACTTTAGCCCGGTCTGATGTTGATAAAATCTGAATGCGCCATCCGTCCATATATGGATTCGCTTTGTTGACCTCTACATGCCTTCTGATCATTTCTTCAACTTGATAGTCCTCGTTGATGATTACATTTTGTGCTTGAATAGTGATTTGATAGCCAAAAACAAAAGCGGCTAATAGAAGTAAATATTTCATATCCTAAACGTTTGATATTGCTCCAATAATAGAAAGACTAGAAGAGGTTCCTAGGCGGTCAGCTCCGGCATTGATAAGTGCTTGGGCTTCTTCATGGGTTCGTATTCCGCCAGCGGCCTTAATTTTTATTTTTTTAGGTAACAGGCTTCTTAGTTTTTCAATTATTTCTACCGTTGCCCCTTTTTCATTACCGGTTCCCGTTTTTACATAATCCACATCAAAAGAGGTGCAAATTTCACAGAGCCTTTCGATTTCTGATGCTTCAAGTAATCCATATTCCAGAATTATTTTTATTTGCTTCCCACGCATATGCGAAATCCTTGTAACCGTTTCGATGTCATTTTTAACAAAAGTCCAGTCTCCATTTTTTACTGCCCCAATATTTACAACAACATCTAGCTCATCGGCTCCCATGTCGAGCGCTCTTTTGATCTCTTCTACTTTGGCTGTGGTAGATTCAAAGCCCATAGGAAATCCTATTACAGTTGAAATCTTAACAGCATGGCCCTCAAGCTTTTTGGCGGCAATACTTATAAAATAAGGAGGAATACAAATTCCTGCAAATCCATGCTCTATGGCTTCTGAACACAAAGACTCAACCTCTTCATTTAACACATTCGCTTTCAAAAGCGAATGATCAATAACTTTTGCTAATTCCATTCTTACTTCTAATTACTTGATGGGGGACAACAAAGGTACTTTTTTTACTGCACCCCAAGGTGCATAATTATTGAATCAGCATCCAATCTCAGGCTGTTTTTTAACATTATTTTTTCCATACCTTGCATATTTTAAACAAAAAAATTAGAAATGGCTCGCCAAGCACTAGAAACGGAGCAGAAAGCTTTGGAGATTAACCTCAATGAGCAGATTTACGGAACTTTTGCAGAAATTGGTGCTGGGCAAGAAGTCGCTCGTTATTTTTTCCAAGTGGGCGCTTCTTCTGGAACAATTGCCAAAACCATGTCAGCCTACGACAAAATCTATTCTGACGAAATTTATGGGATAGAAGAAAGTGGTAGATATGTTTGCGAATCCCGCTTATATAAAATGCTTGCGCATGAGTATGATCTGATGAATACGCGGCTACAAACTGAACGAATAGGATCTAACTTTTTTGCCTTCGCTGACACGATCTCAGCCGTTAATTTCTCAAAGACTATAAAAGGAGATGGCTGGTTAGGGATTCGATTTCAGTTAGATCCTGAAGGCGAGCCAAATGAAATGGTTTTGCATGCGAGAATGTTGGATAACGACAATCGCCTGCAACAACAAGCCATAGGGATTCTAGGAGTCAATTTGCTATATGCTTGTTATTACTACAATGATGATGCAGAGGCTATGCTTGAGTCTTTAATGGATAATCTAAGAGGTCGCATATCTGTCGACATGATTAGAATCTCTGGTCCAGACTTTAAAAACCTAGATAATAGATGGTTAGCATTAATGTTGGTCAAGCATAAATTAACTGATGTGGCAATGTTTGGAGCAGATGGCCGAATGGTTCATGCCTCCGAATTTTTATACAAAAAATACATCCTGGTTGTCCGTGGAAGTTATAGTCCAATGACCTTGGTAAATGAGGATGTGATCAAGACTTCTTGGGAGCAGTTTAAATGTGGACCGGGTATAGATTCCGGCAAGTGTGTTCTACTAACAGAGCTTACTATTGACAGTTTATCTCGCACAGGGGAACTAGATGAAAAAGACTTTTTAGATCGAGCCGAATTACTTTGCTCTGAGGGGCATACTGTCGTTGTATCGGACTGTAAAGCACACCAAAAATTAATTGCTTATCTCAACGATTATAAGTTTAAAAAACTAGGACTTGTACTCGGCGCAAAACAGTTGCTTGATGAAATGGAAAGGAAATACCAGGATTTTCGCAACGGAAGATTGCTATCTGCCTTTGGTGAGTTGTTTACTACTAATGTAAAAATGTACGTCTATCCTTATCTGAAAGAAGATAAAAAAGAACTAATGACTGCGGAAAATCTACCTATTCATGAGGGCTTAAAATTTTTATATCAACATTTGTTGGATTCTCGTCACATAGAAGATATCAAAGGATACAAATTAGAACATTTACATATTTGGTCTAAAACCGTTTTAGAGTTTTTGAAAAAAGATGAAGAGAACTGGGATAAAATGGTCCCAGAAAAAATTGCAATTTTGATCCGGGAAAAAGGACTTTTTGGTTTTCCTCACAAACAATCTTAAGTTGAATATTAAGTATATCATTTTTCTTGCTTTTCTAGCGATGGCTTGTCAATCAAACGTTCCCGAAGCGAGCGTGAACGCTAAACAATCTGTTGAGATAAGTAATAATATCACTAACGTGAAAAATAAAATCTTCGACGATCCGGCTATTTCTGTTGACTATCTAATGGGTAAATTTGATCCAAAGACGGATAGTCGTTTCGTAGAAATAGACACTAAGCATGCAGATCGCCCGAATTTGTTGCTAAGGTCTGAAGCTTATACTGCCTTTTTAGAGATGCTCGCAGCAGCACAAAAAGATGGCATAAGCTTTACCATCAAATCAGCAACAAGAAATTTTGATTATCAAAAAGGAATATGGGAAAGAAAGTGGAACGGAAAAACTACAGTGGATGGGCTTAAATTAAATGAAAGTCTTCCTGATCCGCATAAAAGAGCTTTGAAGATCCTAGAATACAGTTCTATGCCCGGAAGTTCAAGGCATCACTGGGGAACAGACTTAGATATAAATTCGTTTGATAACAATTATTTTGAACAAGGAAAAGGATTAGCAGAATATAACTGGTTGGTTCAAAACGCACATCGCTTTGGGTTTTGCCAACCCTATTCCCCTAAGGATTCAAACCGGCCGAATGGATATCAAGAAGAAAAATGGCATTGGTCCTTTTTACCTTTATCAAAAACTTTTACACAGCAAGCGGAGTTAAAGCTTAGGGATGAAATGATTTCAGGTTTTGATGGGGCACAAGCTGCACTTTCCATCGGCTTAATCAGAAATTATGTCCTTGGAATAAATAAAGAATGCTATAAATTTAAGTAATGTCATATATAGAATCAACCATGCTACCGTTGGGGACCACAGCTCCAACATTTAATCTACCAGACACAGTCTCTGACAAAAACCTTTCACTTGAAGAAATTACCAAGGATGCTAAAGCCTTTGTGGTGATGTTTTTGTGCAATCATTGTCCGTATGTAATTCATGTAAACGAAGAAATTGTCAAGATCGTAGCGGAGTATAAGGAAAAAGGAGTAGCCTTCGTGGGAATCAGTTCCAATGATGTTGTGAACTACCCTCAAGACGGTCCAGATAAAATGAAAATCCATGCGACCACAACTGGATATGATTTTCCATATCTATATGATGAATCACAGGAAGTGGCAAAAGCATACGATGCAGCTTGTACACCAGATTTTTATCTTTTTGACGAACAATCTAAACTTAAGTATCGCGGGAGAATAGACAACTCTAGACCAAACTCTGGTGTCCCGTTATCAGGGAGTGATATGCGTTCAGCATTAGATTCAATTCTTTCAGGAAATCCAGTAACGGAAAAACAATACCCCAGCGGAGGCTGCAACATAAAATGGAAAAATTAGACTTTTCTATAAGCGATTTAATTGTCTATAAGGATAATCAAATCATCGTATTCAATAAACCTTCCGGAATGCTGACGCTTTCCGACGAGGCCGATGATAAATCATTAGTAGACTTTGCAGAAATTTATTGCAAACACAAGGTATTCGCAATCCATCGTTTGGACCGCCCTGCCTCAGGATTGGTTGTTTTTGCAAAAAATAAAAAGGCGCTAACTTTTTTGACAGATCAATTAGAAAAAAGAACTGTTGCAAAAAAATATCTGGCTTGGGTCAGCCCAACTCCAAACCCCAAAGAAAAAGAACTTGTTCATTTTCTAAAGCGGAATGGAAAGGTTAAAAAAGCTTTTTGCTCAGACAATCAAGTACCCGGAAGCAAGGAAGCCAAACTAAGTTATAAGACCGTTTTTGAGTCAGATAATTATTGCCTGCTTGAGGTGGATTTAATCACTGGGCGTTTTCACCAAATCCGAGCACAACTCTCAACAAATGGAACTCCAATAAAAGGAGACGTGAAGTATGGGGCTAGAAGATCCAATCCTGATCGTTCTATAGATTTGCATGCTCGATCTATTACTTTTATTCATCCTACAAACCTAACAGAGCAAACTATTGTTGCCTCAGTTCCTGACAATCCATTGTGGAATTCGGCCCAATTAGATTAACTATCTTTGGGCCTTATTAACTGACTATGGGTGGCGATCTATGCGCTTGTCCCAGTTCTAATTAATACTATGTCTGATAAGCCAGAAAGAACAGAAATCAACACCCTAGGGGAATTTGGTTTGATAGATCATCTCACCAACCCGATAAAATCAATAAACAAGTCGACGCTAGTCGGAATCGGTGATGATGCCGCTGCGATTGAAAATGGAGATTTTGTAACATTGATTTCTACTGACATGCTGGTTGAAGGCATTCATTTTGATCTGATGTATTCACCGCTTAAGCATTTGGGCTACAAAGCGGTTACCACTAATATTTCGGATATCTACGCCATGAATGGCATCCCAAAGCAGATTACTTTTTCAATGGCCTTGTCAAATAAGGTTTCTGTCGAAGCCCTAGAAGAACTTTATGAAGGAATTCGGGCAGCTTGCAAACGTTACAACGTTGATTTGATCGGAGGAGATACCACCAGTTCTCTGACAGGATTAGTATTAAGTGTTACAGCCATTGGACAAGGTGAAAAAGAAAAGATCGTTTATAGAAGTGGTGCAAAAGTGGGTGACTTGATTTGTTGCACCGGAGATTTTGGTGCGGCTTATTTAGGGTTACAATTATTAGAAAGAGAAAAGCAAATATATCTTTCTAACCCAAAAATTCAACCCAACTTTGAAGGTCAAAACTATTCGGTTGGAAGGCAGTTAAAGCCAGAAGCCAGAAAGGATATCATAGAAGCGTTTCAACAAAATAAATTGGTTCCAACATCCATGATTGATGTTTCTGATGGCATCTCTTCAGAACTTCATCATATTTGTAAATCATCTAACGTAGGAGCTTTTCTAGAAGAATCTGGTGTCCCAATTCATCCAGATGTAGAAATGTTATCCATTCAATTTAACATGGATCCCATTACCTGTGCTTTAAGTGGTGGGGAAGATTACGAACTACTTTTCACTATTGATCCTAACGACATTGAAAAGGTCAAGTATTTACCAGACATCTATATCTCGGGTGAAATTGTTGACGCATCTGAAGGAATAAAACTGCACACAAAGGGCGGGAACATTCATGACTTGACGGCACAAGGCTGGACTCACTTGAAAAACAAAGACTAGTTCATTAACGGAAGTAATTCCTTCATTAATCGCAGCAGCTGCTCACTCGCTTTATTTGCAACGGCCACAACCTCTTCAATAGTAGTTTCTGTAATTGATTCTATTGGGTAACATTTGTTGGAAACGATGGATACGGCAAAAACATCCATGGCCATGTGTTTAGCAACGATTACCTCAGGCACCGTTGACATGCCCACCACATCTCCGCCGATTAAATGTAAAAAATTATATTCAGCAGGTGTTTCCAAATTCGGTCCGGCTAATGCAACATAAACTCCTTGCCTAGCAGGTATATTCATCTTTTCACAAAATTCCAGCGCCTTTTGATTCAAATCTTTTCGGTAGGTTTTCAACATATCTGGAAATCTTGGCCCTAAACGTTCGTCGTTTTTTCCTCTAAGGGGATTCGCATGTTGTAGATTTATGTGATCTTTTAAAAAAACAAGGTGGCCCGGCAAGAGGTCTTCTTGCAAACCTCCAGCTACATTGCTAAGGACAAGTTGTTTAACTCCAATAGCAGATAGCACCCGAATGGGAAAGGTTACTTCTTCCATTGTGTAGCCTTCGTAATAATGAAATCTTCCTGCTAGTAATATTACTTGCACCCCAGCAATAGAGCCAAAGATCATTTTACCCTGATGACCAAGGACTGTGGGTTCTGGAAAATGAGGGATGTCTTTAAACTCTATCGTCAATTCTATTTCAACTTCCTCCGCTAGCGCACCGAGTCCCGTCCCAAGCACAATACCAATCTTACTTTGAGGAGTAACTTTAGAGCTAATATACTTTTCGGCCGCTTGAATTTTATCAAAAAGTTCCATTGTCGCTAAGGTACAAAAGTAGAAGGGGCCAACTTAGTATTTAATCAACGATCATTGAAGAGTGATCTAACTCCTGTTGTTTGATGTGGTCGGGAAGCGTCCTGAATTCATATTCTTGGTTCCTCAATTTATGTCGAAAACCAGCATCCAA
>CALGJW010000607.1 GCA_937930025.1 uncultured Saprospiraceae bacterium
TCAAAACCTGCCTTTCGAAGAGTTGTGCGTATGCCCAATGATGCTATCTTGAATAGATACTTCGATGATTCAGATACACCAAGACCTGAATCTTATCAAGAGGATATTAATTTAGCAAAAGAAAGTGGAAGACTTGTTGAAGAAGTATATAGAGAATTAAAGGCTGCGGCAGAAAGCGGATGGGATTTTTCTTCTCGGTGGTTAGATGACGGAAATACCTTAGCCTCTATTGAAACAACTAAGATCATTCCTATTGATTTGAATTCATTGCTTTTTAAATTGGAAATGTTATTGGCAACTGCCTATCTAAGGACAAATGACATGGGAAAAGTAACTTCTTTGACTCAGTCGGCTATGGCTAGACAAGATGCATTGGACTTATATTGCTGGGATGAAAAACGAGGGTTTTACTTTGATTATAATTGGGAAAAAGAAAGACATACTAACAAAGTAACTATAGCTGGAATGTTTCCATTTTTTGTTCAACTGGCTTCAGAAGAAAAGATAAAGTCAGTTCTTCCTGTATTACAAAATGATCTTTTAAAACCCGGTGGATTTGTAACCACCACAGTCAAAAGTGGCGAACAATGGGATTCGCCAAATGGCTGGGCTCCCTTACAGTGGATCGCGATAAAAGGACTCAAAAATTATGGTCAAAATGAATTAGCCTCAGAGGTATGTAAGCGCTGGCTAGACCTTAATCAATCTGTCTATAAGCGAACTGGTAAAATGGTGGAGAAATACAATGTTGAAGACCTTAGCCTTGAGGCAGGAGGCGGAGAGTATCCTTTGCAAGATGGATTTGCTTGGACAAATGGAGTGGCGCAGGCATTACTAAATGGTCAATAAATACGGGCTTTTACCCATTTTTACACTAAGATTTGATTGTGAAGTAAACTAGCTCCAAGTATTTTTTTAAATTCGCGAAATGTTCAAACAAGAAATCTTTGATTTTAATGGCTTTGATGCAGTAAGACTATCAGATGATAGCCAAAATAGCATTGAAGTACTCCCTGAAAAGGGAGGGCTTTTATTGAGCCTTAAGTTAAAAGGCAAAGAGAAATTGGATGGGGTGAAAACCTTGGAGGAGCTTAATCAAAACCCTTGGGGTAAATCTATCTTGCTTTATCCTTTTCCTAATAGAATGAAAGCAGGGAAATTCTCGTTTGAAGGAAAAGAATTTCAATTTCCAATCAATGATGAATCCACTGGGAATGCGCTTCATGGTTTTGGCGCGAAGCAAAAAATGAAGATCGATAAAATTTCTCTTTCGGATACAGTAGCGACACTAGAACTCAGTTTTAATTATCAAGGCCAATATGAATATTTTCCTTGGAAATTTAATTTTGGAATTTCTTATAGCATTTCTTCTAATGCGGCTTTAGAAGTTAAATTTAAAGTGAAAAATATTGATACTCAAAAAATGCCATTTGGCATGGGATGGCATCCCTATTTTAATATTGGTAAAGATGGAAGTTGTAGTAAACTTACTTTACCAAAGGTATCTAAGATAGAAGTCGATGAAAATTTAATTCCAAACGGTGAGCGATTGACTTTAACAGATTTTGAAGCACCTAAATGCATTGGAGAATATAAATTTGATACAGGTTTTGAGCTGAGTCCGGAAGAAACCCTTAGTCGAGTTAAGTTGTCCAACACAGATGAGGCTCCCTTGTATTATTGGCAGGAAAGTGGTACTCAACAATTTAGGTATCTACAAGTCTTCATTCCTCCACAACGGGAATCTATAGCCTTTGAGCCAATGACCTGTAACATTGATGCTTTCAATAATAAGAATGGTCTTTGGACATTACAACCTGGGGAGTCGAAGTCTCTAACTTGTGGCGTTCAACTTTCTGAAAAGAAATAGGAGAAAGTCTATTTTGAAAAAATCCGTTTAGTGGATACAAGCATTTCATACCACCAAGGCAATTGATTGGCAGTTAGTTCTGGATAAGGTTGGTTTTTAGCGCCAAAACTTTGATAGAATTTTTGCACACCTGGAATTTCTGATCCCTCAAAATCAAATAATATATTTTGATTGGAGTGTTGTTCGATTACATGGTTCAACAAAAAATGCATAGCAAATTTTTCTTTTCCATTTTTATTCGAAGCACCAAATAGATTTATCAACCGATTGTTAAATTGAATGATAAATAACTGTGCGTCGGTATTTCCATTTTTATCTTTTGCCTCAATACCAAAACCAAGATTATTTTCTTCTAGAAATTCAAGCAATTTTTTAATAGTGGAATATTTGTCCTGACCTAAATTCAGACGACTCTCCATTTCGGTACTATAAAAATCTGCGATTTGCTTTGCGGGTTTCACTTTATGTACAGAATAGTATTCTTTGCTTTGGCGAATTCGTTTTTTTAGACTTTTTGAAAAGTTTAGGGTCAAAGTATCATAGTCCTTACTTAGTTCAAGGGTTAAATTTGTTCTTTGCTTAGTCTCGTATAATTTAGTTTCGAAATAGTTAGCCTCATTTCCCTTGATGTTCATATGAGCAAAATCAGGAGGGATATTTCTAATAAATTCAGCACAAAGGGTTTGGTTTACTTCTTCACCAATTATTCCCAATTGTTGAGAAAGTATGGGCTGTAAGTAAAATTTCAAGCCCATCTTATGTTCGAAGGGTAGAGGGAAAATATAGGAATAGTTGTCAGCTACTAAGGCTTGCCATTTGCTATTGGCAACAATATCCAAATAACCGGAAAGGGCATATGGTAAACCCTTCGATGACTGTCGTACTCGAGCATCCCATTTTTCAATATCAATCTGATCGTGATTTAGTAGCCTAATTTCCAAATAAGGTAGGTTGTATTTGGGCCAAAGGTAAATTAATTTTAGCCTTTGAATCTAACAGGTATAAAAGATTATGTGTTTATACTAAAAATTAAATCCGAATTTCATCATATAGATATGATGTTCCTGCTGTGCCAATAGTAATTGGGGAGTAGCGAAGCCTTCAGTAAGAAAAACCCGATTTGGCGCATTGTCATATAGATAGCGATATTCCATCCCAAAACTAATCTTACTAGTTACCTGAGCTTTAATGCTGGTACGTAAATCTATAAAGTAATCATCCCTGCGATCTACAAGATCTTCATAACGTACTTCAACCTGATTGTTACTACCTAAGGGAAATTTAATATAAGGGTGTAGTTTAATTTTTAAAATATCATTGGGTCTGTATTCAATGGTGGGCCGAAGCTCCCACCTTAAGAAAGTTTGCGTGGGAAAGGTTGCGGAAATTAGTGAATCCTTTCCATTGATCATTAAATTGTTTTGAGCTATTGATTGATCTATTTCGTAAAAAGCTCCGAGCAATAATGCTAATCTCAATTTGTTATACTTTTTTCGATTGGCATTCCCATAAACTTTTCTGGTCAATCCTATCGTTTCACATTCTTCTCTAGATAACTTTTTCTGATTATTCGATCGTTTGCAAATTTCTTCATAGCAAATAATCAAGTCTTCTCCATTGCTATTTAAAACAGGTTTGCGATTAAGTTCTACGGCTATTTTTTCCCCTTTTGGAGTGAGCGATTTAGATCTATAATTAAAAATAAAACCCATTCCAGTTTCGTAGCGTTGATTAATTCCTAAATAATTATCGCCGAATCTTTTTAGCAGAATATAATTTTCAAGCCAAATTCCATTCCCTGTGTTTACATGAGAATAGTCAAATGAGATATCAATATTAGAAACGTTTTCTTGAAAAACGCCATTATTAACAATCGTTTGGATACTAGTTGTAAAGTCTAATTGATAGGGATAATTACCGTAGTCTAAATTTATTCCAGCATTCAGGGTGAATAAATTCCTAATTTCTGTTTCGTCCCCAGAAAAACCAAAGTGTACGCCACCGTTTAATTTATTTTCTTGATTGGTAAAAGAATTTAAAAAGTCCATCAACTTTTCTAATTCTTGTAACTCAGTCTTATCTTCTTTGGAAATCTCTTTGTTGATTGGAGTTATTTTAAATTTTTGATAAACTGAATTAAACGATTCCTGATATCCCTGAGCGTAGTTGGAATTAGGTAAAAGGACTATTATAAATAGAATAAGTCGGAAGTGCATAATTGGTTTTTTGTAGAATCATTAACAGTATAAGATTTAAAATCCTATTTGCAAAATTATTGAAACTGTTTTTCTAAACTATAATAATGAAAATCATCCGATTGGTAATCATACATCTTTAATTCATTGCCTAGATCTATAATCGTAAAGTACGATGAACTTTCAAAATCATACCCTTTGAATTGGTCAGAATATTTCTCCAATTCAATAATTTTTTTGGACACTTGGTTTCTAATAATCCACTTGACTGGTTTTTTTTCTACCGAATACAAAACCTGTTTTTTGGCATTCAATAAATCAAATCCTTTTTTATTTACTTGGGAATAAAATTGAGTAACCTCTTCTTTGTCATGATCAAATAGACGAAGTGAATTTTCGTGACCGTTTATTATACTTGCCACACAGGCGATTATTTTACGTTGAAAGATATTCATAAATTACCCTTATGTCCATCCCTTGGTAAGAGGAAGGGAGATTTTAATCGAACAATAACTGGGGTCTAATTCAAAAGTTTTGCGTTTACCAAAGATGTATACAATTCTAAAATGGTTAATCACCCAATCGGGTGATATTTGGGCGATTTGCCCTATAGAATTTGGAAGAATAGGCTTTAAAATAGACTCATGGCTAAAATTAGAAGAGAAGCTTGTAGGATCATCATCCCATCAATTGCACCAGTAAAATAATAGTCATGGCGTCCAGGCTTGGCATTTAAACCCAATAGTAAGGCAAGAAGAGAGCTGAGCAGTAATGATAGTACTTGAGGCATTGTATATAGGCCTATGGCTAAATTTGCGAGGAGACAGCCAAATATCCCTAGCAAAGTGGCAATCATAATTTTTTTAGTGATAGAAATACCAAACCTTGATGGAATAGTAGCTACTTGTCCAAACTGATCCACTTTTAAATCTCGGATGTCAAAAGGTAGGGTAAGTAAAAAAATAAATAGAAATCGTTCTATTGCCAATAGAACTAAGGAAAGGTCCCAATCTGCTTTTAAAAAATAATTGGGCAGTAAAACCGTTAGCCCTGAAAAAACCAAGGCTATGACGTATATTTTTACATGATTGAAATCTCGCAGTCTTTTTTTTCCAAAAACGGGTATTACATAAAGACCGGAAAGTAGAGCAGGGACGATTAAGAAAATTTGCGTAGATCGGTCTAATAAGAAAAAATAAAAAGTGCTTATCAATAAACCAAGAACGGCATAGACACGAATGTGATTTCTATAAAAGTAAATGACACCATAACGCTGTTCTGCTAGAAAATCTTTTAATCGAATTATTCCTAGGGCTCGATGCATGCCATAAATAAATAAAGTACCACCGAATACTAAATAGGTAATGGGGTCAATTAGGTATTCTGCATGAAGGATGGCATTGGTTTGAATAACCATTGCAGCAGCACAAAGTGCTATCCAAAAATTTCCATAGAAAAGTAAATCAAGAATCGGATAAAGGAATCTGGATAGGGAGCGATTCAAGTTTTAGAAGTATTTAAAAGACTGACCTCTTTTCAATTTTGTAAGTACTGCATAAATCAATTTGATAACTCCTTCCACATCATCAACATGCGCCATTTCCACAGTGGTATGCATGTAACGAAGGGGTAGGGAAATCAATGCACTTGGTACGCCACCGTTACTGTATGCAAATGCATCTGTGTCTGTTCCAGTCTGTCGCGAAGCCACTTCTCTTTGTAAAGGAATTTTTTCCTTCTTAGCAGTGTCTATTATGAGTTGTAATAATTTATTGTGTACAGCTGGGGCGAAAGTTACTGAAGGACCATTTCCGCATTTTACATCCCCTAGTTTCTTTTGACTTAAAAGTGGGGTATTGGTATCATGCGTTACATCCGTAATTATGGCAACATCCGGTTTGATTGTGTTCGCAATCATTTCGGCACCACGTAATCCAATTTCCTCTTGTACAGCATTTACTATGTAAAGGGAATAAGGAAGCTTAACCTTGTTTTTCTTTAATAATCTAGCTACCTCAGCTATACAAAATCCGCCAAGTCTATTGTCCAATGCTCGACCAGTGTAATATCTATTATTTAGCTTTGTCAATTCATCTTCAAAGGTCAAAACATCTCCGACCTGAACGCCCATTTTCAGCACTTCTTTTTTATCCTTTGCCCCAACATCAATAAACAATTTTTCAAGGGTGGGAGCTAACTTAGAATCTTCTCCTTTTCGAACATGAATTGCTGGCCAACCAAAAACGCCTTTTACAATTCCCTTTTGAGTTTGGATATTTACTCTTTTGGCAGGAGCAATTTGATGATCAGATCCACCATTTCTAATGACATAAATAAATCCGTCATCTGAGATATAATGAACAAACCAAGAAATTTCGTCTGCATGTCCCTCAATAACTACTTTGTAGTCTTTGCCCGGATTGATTATGCCGTAAGCGGTACCATAGTTATCCACTCCCCATTCATCAATATATGGTTTGAGATATTCTAACCATAGCTTTTGTCCCTCTGCCTCAAAACCTGTTGGGGAAGCATTGTTTAAGTATTTGTAAAGAAATTTCTCTGATGCTGCGTTGATTATAGCCATAGTTTTACTAGTAAATTAGTTAGGAGACCAGCTCATTGGGTTACGTCTCCAGGCGTTAAGTGTTGCTTTATCTGCTTCTAGAATATAGTTGCTTTGAAAAGCTTCTTCCACCAAAGCCTCATAATTTGAAAGGGTATCTACTGGGCAATTTGCCGCCTTGAAAGCATCTCTAGCTTGATCAAAACCATAACTAAAAATGGCAATTACACCCACGACCTCCGCACCTGCTTCGCGCAATGCTTCAACTGCCTGTAAGGCAGATCCTCCTGTGCTTATTAGATCTTCCACTACCAATACTTTGGCTTGCGGCCGCATTTCACCTTCTATTAGGTTTTGACGACCGTGACCTTTGGCTTTGGATCGAACATAGATAAAAGGCTGTTTTAGCGTCTGAGCAAGTAATGCTCCATGGGCGATTCCTGCTGTTGCCACTCCCGCAATGCAATTGAACGGAGCAAACTGTCGAGACAAACCGACAAAAGAATCAGTCACTTTGTTCCGAATTGAAGGATAAGAGAGTAATAGTCGATTATCACAGTAGATTGGAGATTTAATACCTGATGCCCAAGTAAATGGGTTTTTAGGGCTTAATTTAATTGCTTTAATTTGCAATAAATCCTTTGCAATCTCTGAGGATATGGTTCGCATCTTTTGCTCTTTCATAATTGCCGCAAATGTACAAAATTTATATAAATGCTACGCCTGTCTACCTTTCAGAACTAATTGAATCTGAGGGACTGATAAAATCAACTCCAACGATCCTTGCCTATCACTATGGTGGGAAAACCAAACAACTCTTACAGGTTATAGATATGTGTGAAAAAACCACCCGTTGGGAGGCTATTTATATTCAGGGTAAATCGATAGAGACCTTATGGAAGGATTTTAAGTCCCTATTTAAAATTATAAAGGCTGCCGGTGGGGTTATCCAAAATAATAAGGCCGAAATATTATGGATTTATCGACGAGATAGTTGGGACTTTCCAAAAGGAAAAATTGACCCAGGAGAAAAGAAAAAAGAAGCAGCCATTAGAGAAGTCGAAGAGGAAACTGGAGTCAAAGATGTTGAAATAGTGAAGCGACTACCGGATAGCTACCATACTTATAGACTGAAATCTGGGAAAAGAATATTGAAGCGAACTTATTGGTATAGTATGCTTGCAGCTGAACAGGAATTAATCCCTCAGACTGAGGAAGATATAGAACTCGCAGTATGGAAATCCAAGGTGGATTTCCTTCCCTCTGCTAATGAAGTCTATGGGAATATCATGGATACTTTCAATGCGTTTATTGCTGAAGATCAATAAGTTATGGGTGCTATTGGTTGATTTAGAGGCAGTTACAGTGGTTTATATATTAGAATAAAAAAAATGTAATTTTTTTAAAAGTTGGTCAAATAGGGGAATTGTCGAAGAAAAAAAGTTGTATAGAGGGTATTGCGAAAGTAAATTCTGCCGTAGTGGTGATTAGCCAATTTTTCAGAAAATTTTAGGAAAAGGTGATACTTGCAGACAGATGATTCGTCTGTCCTTCGTGTACTAAAATGAATATAATTGGGTTATCTTTAGGAAGACAAAAACAAATATTCACAATTTTTATACCTGACGATACAATGAGATCTTTATCTATACTTTTTGTAATACTTTTATTTGCGGCTCCTTCTTTTTCTCAGTCTTTGGCTAATCTTGATAATTCTGTCGAAGTCACCAAAAAGTTAGTGAATTTTAGCTCAGAAGATTGGTCGTTTTTTCATGATGAAGACACCAACTTGTTTTTCATTGATTTCGAAACAGTAGATGTAAATTTGAGTGATCTTAAGGTAATCAATCAAGCAGGGGACGTAATTATTACTGAAAAACTTCAAAACCTTCCCGTTAATACTATTTTTGAATTAGATCTTTCTCCTTATCCGTCCGGGATATACCTGGTAGAAATTAGAACCTTCACCAATACCATCACAAAGGAAATAACGGTTCGCTAACCTTGTTTACCTGTTCCTTTTACTTTTCTTATTGCATTGTTTATCTCGTTGATTGGATAAAAATCGGCTGATATTATCATTGTACGTCCATCTTGGGCTTCTATAATGAGAGAATTACTAGTGCCTTTATCTACTCCCATTCCTTTGAATGGAATGCCGGAGCCTTCGCGATGTATTTTTGTTTTTCGAATGTTTTTAAGTGCCAAGGACTTCTTGCCTACCGAAATAGATTCTTTGGTAATTAAGCAAGGTTTGATTTGAGTTAGATTATATCCATTGAAAATTAAGATTGTCAGAGCAAGGAGGAATCCTATTCCAGCTAATAAAAAAAGCAAAGGATTTGAACTTTTGGTCGTAGTACTCTTGGTTTTTTTTCCGAAACGTACCATAAGGAATAGGGTAGCAGCCACTAGAATAGCAGCAATGATTATCCAAGTCCAAATGCTAGCGGTTTCTGGCTGAAAGATATATTTAGTAGTTTGCACTAAGAAAATTATTTGAATTGATTACGAGAAAATTCTTCTTTAAAACAAGTATAGGCATTCTTCCGATTTTATTTTTACTTAGTTGTTCTACTACAAAGCAAATAGCAAAAGAGGAATCATTTGAAACTTTTTACGAAAGATTTCATCAAGATAGTCTGTTTCAGCTTTCCCGGCTTGAGTTGCCTATGCAAGGCTTATTAATCGAAGGGAATCAGATACAACCTGGGTTTGAATCACCCTGGGTGATGCATAAAGTGGGTAAAAATCAACTCGACCGAGAAATATTCAAAGTTGAACAAGTGCGCCAAAGGAATAGAATAATCGAAAGAATATACGAACCTGGTTCTATTCTCTACAATGAACGACACTTTGAATTGGTAAATCGCCAATGGTTTCTGGTTTATAATGTTAATATTTTCATCCTGTAGATTAGATCAACTGTCACAAGAAAGTTTCTTTTTGAAAAAAAAGTAGTCAGCTGTTTGATTTCAATGGAATCATTTAGGTTGTTTTTAAGATAAAATTCAAATTCTCCTGCCAATATTTCCCTGTTATTTACAGCATTATTTTTAGTGCATCCTATCTTTTAGTGGTATGATATTCCCTTTTAACTAAGCAGAATTTAATAGGTTTAATAAATTGAGAGCGTAATAATGGGCTCGTTGACGGGTGACTTATTTTATGATATGTCCCCGTTGACAGCCTTTAGAATTTAGAAAACAGATATACAGAAAGTAAGGCGTATCTATAAATGGGGAAACAATCTGTCGGAAAATCTTTTAAAGGGAAGCCGCGCTCTCAATTTAAAAACTTTAAAAATATTTAGCTGAACCATTTCTTAAACATTGCAGATAAACACATTCATACTACAAATTATTGGTTCGAGCTAAATGTAAGAGATCATCAGAAATGACGGTCTCTTCTGTTCTTTCAGTAAAAAAGGCTAGCTGTATTTTCTTGTTAGCCTATCTTTTCGAAATAAAAAAAGGGGCCAAAGATAAATCTTTGTCCCCTTTTCAATTTTGTTATAGCTAGCCACATATAGTGGTGTGCATGATTCATTTACTTTAATAAGTAAGCATATCCTCTTCCTTCTGCAGGAACTTTCTTCACTTGTTTAGTCTTATTAACAAGTTTCTGAAGTGCAGCGGCAACTTTCGCTCTTACGAAGGTTTCATCAGACTTTTGTCTTGATTTCTTTGCGTGAGCAGTACCTTTAGAAAGTAAAGTCGCAGTTCTTACTGGGTTTTTAGCCCCAGTTAAGCTTTTCATTACGAGCATATCCCAATCAGAATAGCTCATTTTACGACCTCTTGAACCAGAAGATTTTCTTTTTGCAGTAGTTTTCTTAGCTACTCTTTTTTTTGGAGCGGCTTTTCTCACTGCTTTTCTTCTTGCAGGCTTAGCCTTCTTGGCAGTTACTTTTTTAGCTTTAGCTTTTCTACCTCTTTTAACAGTGGCTTTTTTAGCTGTAGCTTTT
>CALGJW010000608.1 GCA_937930025.1 uncultured Saprospiraceae bacterium
TTCTTAGCAGCGGCAGCTTTTTTCTTTTCAGCGGCAGCTCTCTTTTTAGCAGCAGCTTTAGCCTTCTTCGCAGCGGCAGCAGCTCTCTTCTTAGCAGCAGCGGCAGCTTTTTTGTTTGCAGCAGCTTTCTTTTTCGCAGCGGCAGCAGCTTTTTTCTTAGCTATTGCAGCAGCCTTTTTAGCAATTGCAGCAGCTTTTTTATCTGCAATTTTTTTCTTTGCAGAAAAGTGCGACTGAAGTTCTTTAAGCGTAGAATTAATTTCAGAAACCTGAAAGTCTAATGCTTTAAGTTCATTTTGGTATTTACCAATAAGATCTTTCGTAGTTTCTAATGATAATCTTTTAATAGACATACTAAATGTTGGATTTGATTAATACAAAGTTATAAGTAATTATTAAACATTACGATAATTAATAATAAAAAGTTGTATCAACAATAAATATTCGTACCATTTTGATAAAAATTTGCGCAAAAACCTGATATAAATCATTCTTTTGATTCTAAATATATTCCGATTACAAGAAAGTAGAATTTATTTTTTTATTAATTCCTAATCATTAATATTGTTTAGGGAGAAGGATCGAACCTAAAATTTTCAAATATGGGTTTTCAAATATTGTCGTTTGGTATTATTAAATGCGTTAAACATTCGATTAAAAGTGCTATTGGATATTGGTTTTTAAATAGAACTTTGTTATCGAAGTGTAATTCCTTAACTTAGGCCTACTAAATTAAAATTAAATGAATCGAATCCTGACACTCTTATTAATAATATTCTTTCCTTTTGTATTGAGCGCTCAAGTCGACTTTGTTCCTGCATATAAGTTTGAGAATGATAAATCTGTTGAATGTACCAGAGTGAAAAGTCAAGGCAAGACAGGAACTTGTTGGTCCTTTGCTACAGCTTCCTTTTTAGAATCTGAAACAATGAAGATGGGTCATTCAAAAAATGACTTTTCTGAAATGTTTGTCGTGAGAAATATATATTTAAATAAAGCACAGAATTATGTCTTAAGACAAGGGAAAGCACAATTCTCCCAAGGTAGTTTATCTCATGATTTGATTAAAGTAGCCGAGAAAAATGGAATGATTCCCGAAGCAGTTTTTTCCGGTTTAAATCCTGAAGAAAAAACACATAATCACGCTGAACTGTCAAACATTTTGTCTGGCATGTTGAACGGATTAATGAAAGGAAAAATTTTGTCTCCGAAATGGATGCCTGCGGTTAAAGCTGTCTTGAATGTTTATTTAGGAGAAGTACCTACGGAATTCGAGTATGAAGGGAAAAAATATACTCCAAAGTCCTACTCCAAATCGTTGGGAATCGAGGCAAGTAACTATATCAATTTTACTTCCTTTACTCATCATCCATTCTATGAATCATTTATTTTAGAAATTCCTGATAATTATTCTAATGGTGAATATTATAACATCCCGATTAATAGCTTGTCAACTTTAGTTGATCAGGCCATTAATGCTGGGTATAGTGTAGCTTGGGATGGGGATGTTAGCGAAAAAGGATTTTCACAAAATCATGGTTTAGCGATCTTACCACAAGAAACGGACAAAAAGAAATACTTTATCACTACACTCTCTGAGAAGAATGTAACGCAAGAAATTCGACAGGCTGCCTTCGAATCTGTTGAAACCACTGATGATCATCTCATGCATTTAGTGGGTACAGCGAAAGATCAAAAAGGAAATAAATATTATTTGATAAAAAACTCCTGGGGAGAAAAAGGACCTTACAAAGGGTATCTATACATGTCTGAGGCTTACTTTAAAATGAAAACGATTTCAATTATGTTGAATAAAAATGCAATTGGAGATAAATTGAGAAAAGAATTGAAATTAGAAGAAAAGTAATGTTTTCTATCTCTTTTAAATAAAAACACCTGACAAGTTTAACTTGTCAGGTGTTTTTATTTGATCCATATAAGAACTAAATATTCCCTTTCAAGACTTCTCGGGAGATCACTAATTTTTGAATTTCAGAAGTACCCTCACCGATTGTGCAAAGCTTGGAATCACGATAGAATTTTTCTACCGGGAAATCTTTCGTATAGCCATATCCGCCATAAATTTGAACTGCATCGGTCGAAACCTCAACGGCAACTTCACTAGCGTAATATTTGGCCATTGCTGACTCCTTAGTCATCTTTTGACCATTATTTTTCATAAAGGCAGCTTGACGCGTCAATAGTTCCGCAGCTTCAATCTTTGTTGCCATATCCGCTAGCTTAAAGCTTATGCCTTGGAAGGATGATATTGGTTTTCCAAATTGCTCTCTTTCCTTGGCGTACTTCACTGAGGCCTCATAAGCACCTTTGGCAATTCCCAAGGATAATGCGGCAATAGAAATTCTGCCACCATCTAATATTTTCATAGATTGAATAAATCCTTCTCCTTCGTTTCCTAATCGCTGGCTTTCATGAATTCTACAATTATCGAATATCATTTCAGCGGTTTCTGAAGCCCGCATGCCTAACTTGTTTTCTTTTTTACCGGCAGAAAACCCAGCTGTTCCTCTTTCTACAACAAAAGCAGTCATTCCGTGGGAATCTAATAATTCTCCAGTACGCACAATCACTACGGCTACATCTCCAGATTTCCCATGAGTAATAAAATTCTTCGTTCCATTTAATACATAATGATCGCCATCCTTAGTAGCAACGCACTTCATTCTACCAGCATCTGATCCGGTATTTGGCTCGGTTAATCCCCAAGCTCCAATAAATTCTGCACTCGCCAATTTGGGCAAGTATTTTTTCTTCTGCTCCTCATTACCAAACATTAAGATATGATTCGTACAAAGAGAGTTATGAGCGGCTAATGAAAGACCAATAGATCCACAAACTTTTGCGATTTCTGTAATTACGGTTATATACTCTTGGTAGCCAAGACCAGAACCGCCGTATTCCTCTGGTACTAAAACACCCATAAAGCCCTGATCACCCATTTTTTTGAAAAGGTCTACAGGGAAATGTTGGGATTCATCCCATTCCATCACATGTGGGCGGATATGCTGCTCAGCGAAATCTCTGGCACTAGTTTCTATTAATTTCAAATTCTCAGAAAAGTGGGCTACCGTCATTGGTTGTTTATTTGATAGTATTAACGTTGAGGATAAAATTTAGGTTGAAAAAAACAGGTAATTTTTCGCTGCAAATATAGCGAAAATAGGGTTCTGCCAAGGAAGGACATTGGCTAGAAGCCGATAAATCGTTGGAAATTCTCGTCTTATAGAGAAAGTTAAAAAATAGGACCCAATAGATCGGTTAGGCCAGTTGACCAAGGTTGTGCACCCAGCTTTTTCACCATAATCACATTTTTACCCAATTTTCGCTCTACGACCCCCAAACTTTTATCGTTTTGGATCATAAGCCATTTAAAAGTATTGTCCTTGCTTCGATATCCGTTGTGGTAATAGACCTTTGAATCATTAGAAATCAAAATGAGAAAGTCAATTTTCTTTTTGATCGCATCGGTCTCTAAACGTTGTAACAAACTTGAAGCAATCTGATGATCGCGATAATTGGGATGCACACAAACGTCAGAAATACAAAGCACCTTTAGCAAATGGCCGTCATTGTTAATCATACGAAAATCAACACCAAGATGACCTATTAATTGAGTAGCTTGAAAAGCTAAATATCGAAAACTAGGCAGCTGTTTGTAATAAATGGCATCAGTTGGATAATCCGGAAAACAACAGGCCAATAAATCACACACTTTGATAGATTCGCTTTCTTTCAGTTCAAATTCTTCTACCCGATCAATACTCAAATTGACATTTGCGTATTGCTGGGTTTGGACGATATTTGATTCTTTAAGCATGCGTTATGGATAGGAAATAGTTTCCTTCATATTAAAAAACATAAAACTTGTGAAATCTGCTGCCTCGTCTATCTGTTTACTTGTAGGTTTTCCTGCTCCATGTCCGGCCGAAGTCTCGATTCTGATAAGTGCCGGGTTATTTCCTTGTTGAAAAGATTGCAGGGCCGCTGCAAATTTGAAGGAGTGTGCTGGAACAACTCTATCGTCATGATCAGCGGTGGCGATCATGGTTGCAGGATAGGACACTTCTTTTAAGTTATGTAGCGGGCTATATGCCTTTAAATATTCAAAAGCTTCTGGTTCCTCACTCAAACCATAATCAGTACTCCATGCACGGCCAATGGTAAATTTATCATAGCGTAGCATATCTAAGACGCCAACTCTCGGAAAAGCCACAGCGTATAAATCCGGTCGTTGTGTCATACATGCGCCCACTAGTAGGCCCCCATTAGAACCTCCTTCGATGGCCAACTTCGCTGGACTAGTGTATTTCTTTTCTATCAAATATTCAGCGGCTGCTTGAAAATCATCGAAGACATTTTGCTTTTGATCTAGGGTTCCTTGCTTATGCCATTTTTTACCAAATTCTCCACCACCACGAATATTGGCTACAGCGAAGATTCCTCCACTTTCTAGAAGCACTGCTCTTTGAACCGAATATGCTGGTGGAATGGATATATTGAAACCACCATATCCGTAGAGCAGCGTAGGGTTGGTGCCATCTAGCTTCAATCCTTTTTTATGCGTGACAAACATAGGAACCTTAGTACCATCCTTGCTTTCAAACCATACTTGATTAGTTTCAAATTTATCTGAATCAAAATCTGTATTTGGGGCCTTATAAATTTTTGACTTCAAGGTGTTGACATCTAATTCATAAATCGCAGTCGGTTGGGTAAAGGAAGTGTAGGCATAAAATGCTTGTTGCTCACTTTGTTTTCCGCTAAATCCTCCAATCGTTCCAATTCCTGGTAAAGCTAAATCTTGAATATGGTTTCCTTTTATATCGAATACCTTAACTAAGGAGCTTGCATTGTGGGTGTAGGTTGCAAATATTTTTCCTCCTAAAAGGTGCACGCTGCTTAGCTTATCAGTAGATTCCGGCAATAGTGTTCTCCAATTTTTTTCTGCAGGATTTTTTGCATTTACTACAACCAATCTATTATTGTCCGCTTTATAATTGGTCATGATTAAAAGCTCATCTCCGAGGTTATCCACAAAGTTAAAATCAGCTTCTATGGTACGATAAATAGGGATTTTTTTCCCACCTTGTTCATTGTCAATAACATAAAGAGCGTTACCAGATGTTGATTCCCAAAGACCTAAACTTACAAACCTTTCGTCTTCTGAGGTTGATGCACCAATTCCAATATTTGGGTTGCTATTTTCTTCATGTATTAATTTATCTTGTTCTTGCTTGTCACCTAGTTGATGGAAATACAACTTGTGATTAACATTTCTTGCAGATAATTCATCCCCTTCTTCTGGCGCAGGATAACGGCTATAATAAAAACCATCCCCTTGCCAACTAATCCCGGAAAATTTTAACCAATCTAATTCATCAGGAAGAGTTTGTTGATTCTGCAAATTCAGTACTTTGACTTTTCTCCAATCTGAGCCTCCCGTTGAAATTTCATAGGCCAGAAAGTGTCCATTTTTGGAAAAGCTAAAAGAGCCCAAAGAACTGGTTCCGTCTTCAGAAAAATTATTGGGATTTAAAATTTCGGTAAGATTTCCATCAGATTCCACGCGATATAGTACTGCCTGATTTTGCAATCCATCATTCCGAAATATGTATTGCTCCTTACCTCTTTTGAATGGGGTGGAAAATCGTTCGTAGTTCCATAGCTCTTCCAACCGATCTCTTACTACTTTTCTGAATGGAATTTGCTCTAAATAACCAAAAGTGACTTTATTCTGCTCGGTTACCCAATCCTTGGTTTCAACGCTGTTATCATCTTCAAGCCATCTGTAAGGGTCTTTGATAATGTTCCCATGGTAATTATCTTCTACGCTATTGTCTTTTCTTGTATCTGGGTAATTTAGTTTCATCGATTGATCTCCACTTTTTATGTTTGATTCAGTTTGACAGCTGGTGAATACCAGTATTGCCATTAAGTATAGGATTGCTTGAATATTTTTGCTGTTAAAACAGGAAGCCATTTACTATGTTTTATGTAGCTTTGAGGATATTATCTAATGATTTCAAGGTATTTAATGAACTAGTCTTCAATTTAAATACGTTGTAATCCCAAGAAATGAATTTATCACTTTCCAAAGCAGTTATGAACGTAAAATTTGCTTCACAATTTAGGATTAATTTTCAGATTCTTCTAAGCCTATTCTTCCTTCTGATAGCTCCAAGACTAGAAGCCCAAAAAATTGGGGTCAATGAGCGGGGAGATTCGATAGTTGTATACAATGATGGATCTTGGAGATATTTCGACGCCAAGACTGATCAGGACCTCCTTTCAAAGCCTCAGACAATATCGGATCAAGTCCCTCGTCCTGCAACCGTTGCACAAAAAGATGGACAAAAGGCTCCGAAGAATAAATCTAATTCAAAGGCCAAAAAACCCAAAAACAAAAAATCGACAAAAAAAGCAAAAGCGAAGAAGGATAAGTCCGCAAAAGGAGGAAAGGCCAAAAAGAAAAAGCGGAGAAAAAATCCCTACGAAAAAGGAAAGTCAAAGAAGAAGGGAAAAAGTAAAGCATCCAAAAAGACTAAGGGAAAAAAGACCAAAGGCAAAAAACCTAAGAAGGTTAAAACTCCTTCCGTAAAATATACTGATATTCAAGAAGAACGATTCAGAAATGATGCGATAAAACAAGCTGAAATGGCAAGTCAGAAGGCACAAATTCAGCTCATTAAATACCAAGACCTGACTTATGATCGTGTTTTGTTGGAGGACGAATTGAAATTAGCATACACGGCACCCAATACTACTGATGAAGAGATTGTGGCCATAGAAAAGAAAATTCAGGCTAAAAGAGCTTTGGAGGATGCGGCAGGATATGGATTTCAAGCAGCGCAAGAGGAAGCAAGTTTCAGAAATAAGTTGATCGATGTGACTCAATCTAAAAGAGCTAAAATGATTATGAAGTGGGAGGTCGAAGTGCCTATGTCAGCTGAGCCATCTGAATCAATAGTCCGGGAGTTACCTCCTGCTGCAGCCTTGACTCAAAATGGAAGTTTAGAGGAGAACACTTCAAAGCAATCTTTGAAAGCTGAAAAAGAATTACGGCAACTCGCTAACATTATTGCAAATCCACCTGAGCGAACTTGTCCTGAGAAGGATGTTCGATTCAATGAATTCACAGGAAAGAAAATGATCAGTCTGGCAAAAGAGGAATTCTTTTTCAAGACACCTGATCAAATGAGAGCTATACTAAAAGATAGAGATTATTTATCCTGCAAAGGAGCTCTTGCCAACACTGGTGGACTTACCTTCTTGGAATTAGAAATCGTAATTGCTTCTGCCTCGGCAAGCAAGGCTTATGGCATCATTGAAAAAGGATCAAAACTTTCTCTGAAATTACTCGACGGTTATACCATCTCGTTACCCGCTGCTAAATCAGCCCCAGGGGAAGTAAACAATCTGGACAAAACCGTTACATACAGACCTCGCTATCTTTTGGACAAAATATTTATCAAGTCCTTGGAAAAATCTGAAGTCGATCAAGCGAGGTTAGTTTGGATGACTGGATACGAAGATTATGAAATCTATGATGTCGATTTCCTTCAACATCAGATTAACTGCCTAAAAGGAAAATAGACTATGAGTATGTTAGGTTTAAAATTACCAACCGATCCTAGATGGGTGAATTTGGCAGAGATGGATTTGGAAGAGATCTTGACAGACCATGCCTACTGCGAACAAAAGGCTGCCACCTCATGCATTTCCTTAATTCAAAAATTTCCGGAGCGAAAAGAAATGGTTCGAGAACTGGCACCAATCGTCACAGAAGAGTGGGGGCACTTTAGAATGGTCCTCAAAGAGCTGGACAAAAGAGGCCTAAATTTGGGTGCTCAGCGAAAAGATGAATATGTCAATGCACTTCAGAAATTTCAAAAAAAGGATGGTTCTAGAGATGATCGCTTGGTTGAAAAATTATTAGTTTTTGCTTTAATCGAAGCAAGATCTTGCGAACGATTTAGGTTGCTCTCTATCGATATCAATGATGATGAATTGAAAGAATTCTACCATAAATTTATGGTAGCCGAAGCAGGACATTATCGCTTGTTTATTGATTTGGCGAAAAAGTATGGTGACGAAGAAAAAGTGAAAATACGTTGGGAAGAATACTTGGTCCATGAGGCTGAGATACTCAATAACTTGGAGCTCCGAGGCGATAGAATGCATTAGGTGATTTTTGAAATAAAAACATTTCCATCGAATATTTATTTACTTCTGAAAGACTTGGATTCCGCAATTGGAAAGAGACCGACAAGGAATTGTATGCAGAGATGAATGCTAATTCAGAAGTTATGCGTTATTTCCCATCAATACTTCTTCCTGAAGCATCCCATGCGGGTATAGATCGATTCAGCGAACACTTCCTAAGGTATGGCTTCACTTATTTTGCAGTGGACAATTTAACTGACAATGAATTCATCGGATTTATTGGAATATTTCACCAAGATTATAAATCCCCTTACACCC
>CALGJW010000609.1 GCA_937930025.1 uncultured Saprospiraceae bacterium
TTCCGGCCTCCTCTGCCTCACCGATCTCCCAAATCATTAGGTTATGATGATCCACTTTTTTTGCAATGGCAAGCAATTTTTGTCCAGCCTTAGAATTAGAATTTATCAATTCCTTTTCGCGCCTTTTCACCAAAGCATCTAATTGAGTGCGCAAACCACTATTCTTAACCCTTTTTTCTTCTAGCACTCCCTTTTCAAAATTCAAGGAATCTAGGGTTTTATTTAATTCTTCGATTTTCAAATATATTTCAAGAAATTCTTGTCTCCTTCGTTCTAGCTGTTCTTCTTTATTGCCCAGGACTTTATGAAAGATTCCTTTAAGACTCATGCCTTCTAAATCCTTCACCAGTTCATCCTTTTCAATCATTAACTTTTGATGTTTTTGAAGTTGGCTATTGGACAAATTGATTTTATGCTGAAGATCGCTCAAATGGCTTTCTACTTTTTCCAAGCTTCTAATCTGAATAATCGTCTCTTTTATTTGTGAACTGGTACTCGTCATAAGGATATATTTGACAGCAAGAATAAAGCTGCGGACTGATGTTTCAATTTTTTACCTAAAATCCTTTAATGGCAAGGTATGTTACCATAACTATTCTATTCTGGATGTCACAAACAGTAGCCAAAAATAAGCAATCTGGCTTATTATTTGAAATACCCTAATTACCCACCGCAATTCTACCTCCCAGAATGTAACCTATAAAACGTAACCAGAGGTATGAGATTGGCCCTATTATTACTGTTCACTATTCCTTCCCTATTTCTAAGTGCTCAAACTAACATCCAATACGGAGACAATATCCTAGGAAATATTGCTAGCGTCGGAGAAGAAAATCATTACACATTTAATGGAAAATTTGGCGATCGTATCTATATAAGAATGCGAGATGCTGAAACGCCTATTGATGCCTGTTTTTCATTACTAGCTCCAGATGGTAGCCTAATTGAAAATCCATGCGGAAATGGAGGAATTGTTACTATCAAGGATTTTACGATAAATGAAGAAGGCACTTATTCCATAATAACAAAAGATGCTGGGGACAATGATACCGGTGACTATGGATTATCTCTTACAAAACTAAATAGTCCTGCCTACGCGCAAGCTATTCCATGTGATTTTGATGCTACTGAAAATCTTACTACGCCAGTCGAAGTAAAAGCATTCTCCTTCACTGCTAACGAATCTGATCGTATTCTGATTAGAATGAGAGGCGAAGGCACACATATAGAATCTGAAATCGAACTTTATAACTCAGCGGGAGATCTGATTACCAGCGATGCTGGCAGTGGACTTTCTTTCATCGGACCATTTTCAATTCCTACAACTGACACCTACACATTACTTGCAATGGATAAGAACGGAAACGATCTTGGAAATGTTGGTATTAGTTTTCAAGTGCTTAATAAAAACGAATGCGCTAATGTCTTAAAATGTGGTGATAACATTTATGGTTCAATTGACCATTTAGCGCAAATTACTTCTTACCTCGTTAAAGCAAATGACGGTGAAAGACTATTATTCAATGCACGCAGTGAAAACAGTTCAGTTGAAAATCATTTATTTATATACGACGGTGACGGTAATGAAATTACCTCTACACCAGGAGAAGGAAAACAAGCTGAAATAATTACTGATGAATTAGAGGAAGGTTATTACCAAATTGTTTACTTGGACAAAGGTGGAAATGACACTGGCAATTATGGTCTAAGTTTGCAAACTATAAAAGGAAATGATTGTGCCACGGCGCTTTCTTGTGAAAACGATCAGGTCATCGCAAATTTACCTTACAGATCAACGATGCAAAGTTTCAGTTTCTATGCTGAAAAAGATGCAACAGTAGGTTTATCAGCAATAGCATTAAACCCAAGCATTGATCCATTACTTTTGGTATATAATGAGGCAGGTGAAATGATTGCCACTGCGGAGAGTTTTCAAAATACTATAATTGATAATTTAGAGATCGCTTCCACCGGAAGATATTTAGTAATCTTGAAAGATAAATCAGGAAATGATACGGGTGATATCGAAATTTCAATTGATCTAGAAGCTTTTATGCCAGTTCCAATGGTTACAAATCTTCCTGTTCTAGAAATTGAATGTGGCGGATTAATTGAAAATCCCAATGCTCAAATTCCATGTGGAGAAATGATTGAAGGTGTACTTTCTAGTACAAATAATTTCATGAATTACGGAGAACATGAAGTCAATTGGTTGTACACGGATGACAATGGCAATACCACTACTCAAGTTCAAACTATTGTAGTGGTCGATAATACGCCACCTTCAATTTTATGCGAGGAAGTATTGTCCTTGACGCTAAATGAAAATGGAGAAGCATTCCTTGATCAATCAATTTTAGACGGAATTGTGTTTGATGATTGTAGCGGTATTGCTTGGGTAGAATCCAGTATAATATCATTTAACTGCGACAACATTGGAACGCAAACGATTCAAATATTTACCGAAGATAATTTTGGAAATGAAACCGGTTGCGAACTAGTAATTGTGGTGAATGATGCCAACGGAAATTGTAACAATTGCGAGGAAATTCCAAATCCTTGGAAACAAGCGGACATTGGAAGTCCACAATTAGAAGGTAGTGCTTGTTACTATAACGATGGCCCGAGATTTGAAGTGAGCGGAAATGGAACTGACATTTTTGGATACAATGATCAATTTACTTTTGTCTATCAAGAAATTTGCGGAAACAAGTCCATGATTGCTAAAGTTAAAAATATTAGTGCAGATGGTGATTTTGCTTTTGGAGGAGTTATGATAAGACAATCATTAGATAGTGATTCCAAATATGCAGCAATGTTGGCTACTAATACTAAAGGGGTTTTATACCAAGCAAGAACAGAAACTGGGCATGGAACGCTATATGAAGCTCATGAGGGTCATCCAGAAATTTGGATAAAAATAACGAAACAAGGTAATTTCCTTTCAGGTTATATTTCAACAGACGGAATAGACTGGGAATTAAATTGTGAATTAAAAATAAAATTAGGAGGCTGTTACTATGCTGGTCTTGTGGTCAATTCTAATTCATCCAACACGTTAAACGTTGTAAATTTCGAGGAGGTAAGTTTGGAATGGAATGGTGGTAGTCGCCAAGCAGAATATAGTAGTAATGCTCCTACAACATTAGCAATGGCAGATCCTTGCTTATTTGAAATCGCAGAAAGAGGAGATACTCCTGACTGTGTAAAGAACGACAAGGGTTCTAAGAAAGAAAAGGTTGTAAAGAATTTTAATTCTTTCCCAAATCCAGCAAGAGAGGTTGTCAATGTTGATTTAGAAGAATTCATTGGAGAAAATATTCGAGTTAGATTAATCTCAAGAAGAGGTAGAGTTGTCTTCGAACAGGATTTTGAGAATACACCATATGGAATTAGTATCCCATTGGCTACGCTAAGATTAACTTCGGGAATTTACAATTTGCAAATCATTTCTGACGATGGAATTACCAGCAAGCCGCTTAGCATAATTGATGAATATTAAAATAGAAAGGGAAATCAATATTAAAACCATGATCTATTTAACGATATACTTGATATCCAAATACTACTATAAAAAAGAGGTGCCCTTTACACCCTTTGGATTCAAAAAAAAGAAATAAATGTAAAAAAGCCAGATTGAAGTTTCAATCTGGCTTTTTACATTTATTTCTAGAATGTTTATCTAATCAAAGAAACGTTTCCTCTGAATACGCATTCGTCATTTGTAGTTTCGAAAATATAGATATAAACTTCTGAGGCTGCTTCATTTCCATTGAATGTCCCATCCCAACCTGTTGCTGGAGTATCATTATCATAGATTTTTTGACCCCATCGATTAAATACTTGGAAAGTTCTTATATCATAAAATTCTCGCACTGGGAAATCAAAGAAATCATTTCTTCCGTCTCCATTGGGTGTAAAGGCATTAGGAGTATTTGTAGCTAAGAGATTTACATCAAATGTCCAAGAACCATTACAAGTACTATTAGGTTCACTAGGAACAGTTGCAGTCAAGGTAACTTGTATAACTTCTGCTGCTCCTCTATCCACTCCATCAATCGGTGGAACTAATAAGACAGGATTATTATCTCCCGCATTAAGTCTATCAATTATAGCCATATTCTCAGCATCTGATAAATCCTCACCCTGCACCGACCATGTGAAATCAAAAGCTGCACCAGGGTTTGTAACAGGCAAGGGCAATTCTTGACCTGGACAAACTGAAAAACTGTCAATATCAGGTGCAACGAATTGAGGAATTGTGGTAACAAACAATGACTCCGTATCTGAACATCCCGCAAGGGCAGTAGATCCAGTTACAGTAAACTCAAAATTATTAGAAGGCAATTCAGCCCCTAAGACATTAGTCGAAGTGGAAGCCTGCATTGGACTAGTTACAAAGTTTGCTGGTTCCCAGCTATAAATTAAATCAGTTCCTCCTCCAATTACCTCTAGGTCAGCGGTTTCATCCGCACAAACTGTTACGGGCTCAGGAGTTTGTAAATCGGGAACAGCTTCAATTTGAGTCGCACCTTCAATAAAACCTGTACATCCCAAAGCATTTTCAACTTCTAAGGTAATGGTATAGGTTAAGGTATCGGAAAAAGCATGTGAAGTGGTTTGTTCATTTGATGTCGTACCATCTCCAAAATCCCAAAAGAAGGTAGTCGCATTTTGAGATACCGCGTTATAAATAAGCTCTTCACCTACACAGCCTGTAAATGGGAATCCGGCAAAAGCCACATCCACGGATTCAAAGTATACAGGGATATTATTAGTCACTTGACATCCATTGTTGTCATCAAGTAATAATTGAACTATCGTCGAATCTCCTGGGAATGGTCCAGGATAAATATGGGTTACAGGCGATGTTGTATCTATGGTTACTCCATCACCAAAATCAATGGTCCAAAATGCCGCATCAATAGTATCAACAATTGTAAACTCTATTTCTTCTCCGTAACAAATAGTATTATCGCTAATAACCAGGGTTCCTTCAGGACCTATTAGGGTCAATGTATCTGCTGAAGTATCACTACATCCATTTGAGGTACTTACCGTATGATTAATTATATGGGTTCCTCTATTGAAGGTATTGGTAACTTCTACACCTGAACCAGCAACTCCCGCCAAATCCCAATTAACAGTCAAAGGAAAATTTGATTGAGAGGCATCAGAAAAAGTGATAATCTCAGGAGCACAAATCGTAGCTTGTCCATCCACAGTTGAGGTGAAATTTGCAATTGGATAATCCTGGACACTCACAAATACAGTATCTGGAATTCCAGTACAATTAGAACCGACTTCTTGATAGTTCAGTATTACCGCGAAGGTCCCCGCCGTATTATAGGTCACTGTATTGTTCTGGCCAGTTCCAGTTGCTGGTGTTGCACCAGATCCAAAATCCCATGTCCAATTCAAGTTAGATCCTTGCGCCGTAAAATCACTGGCAGAAAAATTAATCTGGTCCCCCACACAAATGTTCAAGGAGGGAGAGGCCGTTATTTCACTTTCCGGAATATATACCGGTATCTCAAGCACTCCAGCACCAGAACATGGAATCACATCTTCCACCGTTAAGGTTACATTAAATGATCCCCCAACTGGCTGAGTGGTATAAGTATGCGTAGGATTTACAAGGTCGGAGGTATTACCATCTCCAAAGTCCCACATATAATTATCTATAGTGGTATCCGCTGTCGTCCCCATAGAACTAAACGTTACGGTACTTGGAATACAAATTGGTGAAGGCATCGCCATCAATTCCGGATAGACCCCAAATACTTTTACTGTATCAATTATTGTATCTCTACAACCATTGATGTCATCAGTAATCAATGTCACATAGTTAATTCCAACTTGCTCGAATATGTGATCTGTTGCTGATTCCTGTGTTGTTATTGGTCGATCATTTGGATCACTGAAATACCAAGTATAACCAGTATGACAATCAGCGTCTACATTAATTGAGTTCCCACCATTTAAGGAATAAGGAATTCCTAAACATAAAAGCGAGTCCAAATTAAAATCTGCTTGAATATCCCTGACATAGACGGTGGCAGTATCAACAGATGCTGGACAGCCAGAGGCATTATTTACAGCCGTTAGCACAATTTGATAATCACCAGTATCTGCATACATGTGGGTCGGATCATCCAAATTTGAAGTTTGTAAATCTCCAAAGTCCCAAGTTACAGAAGTAGCTTCATCCGATGAATCTCTGAAACTAATATTAAACGGATCCGCACAATCGACTAACCAATCAATATGAGCTATAGGTCCTCTCACCTCAATAGCGTCTGTTTGTGTTACCTCTGAATAACATCCATTGTACTCAACGATTAAAGTGGCATCAAACATTCCAGTCTCTGTGTCAAATACGTGTGTCAACACATCTTCTTGATAACAATGAAATGCTCTATTCGCATCTGTGGCAAAATGCCATGCGTCAATAAGATCTGAGTTATTTATGCTTTGCAAGGTGATAGAATCGCCCGGGCATATTGAAGTCGCGCTTAAAGTAAAATCAGGAGACAATGCATCTCCAACTTCTATTGTTTGAACAAATGAGGTATCCAAACATCCTAGCTCATCTCTTATCGTCAAAACGACATCGTATTCTCCTGGTGCAGTATAAGTATGCGTCTGATCATCATCAGTAGCCAATGTCATTACGGTACCATCTCCGAAGTCCCAAACAAATTCAACCAAGTCATAATCATTCGAGCTACGATTTTCAAAATTCACTTCTAAGGGAACACAACCTTCTGTTACATCAGGGAAGAAAAGTGCATTCGGCTGATAAATTGTATCCATCTGAGTAAACGTGGCAGTACATCCTGCATTGGTTACAATGGTTAAAGTAGTATTGAAAATAAGTTCGTCATTTATACTATGCGTAGTCGTATCTAGATTTTCATAAGTAAAAGTTGGACTCATGTCATTGGAAGTTCCAAATTCATCGAAGGTCCATATATACTGCGCTCCATCCAGATTGTTTGGAGTGAACTGCGCGTTTAAAGTTTTATTACAGGAATAGGTTGGAACAGAAATAAAAGATGCATCTGCGTCTTCGACAAAAACCGAACCGGTAGTCATTGAACTACAATTTCCGTCTAGAGACGTAACGGTTAATGTTATGTTGGTGACTCCTGGATTATTAAACTGTACCAATGGACTTGTTTGCGTAGAGGTTGCTGGAAATGCTCCATTGTCAAAAGTCCAAGCATAGGTTCCAGCGGATGAGTTATTCATCATTGGTATCGGAAGCGAACCTAAACAAATGGTATCTTGTGCTGGTGAAAAATCAGCCAATGGTTCTCCAATACTTACGATGATAGAGGAAGTTCCACTACAATTATTTGCGTCTGTTCCCACCAATGTAACTGTGTAGTTCCCTTCCGCAGTATAAGTCTGAGCCGGTGGATTCAAATCAGTGCTTGTAACTCCATTGCCAAAATCCCAAGACCAACTTAATTGTTGATCTAAAGAGATGTTAGTAAAGTTAACAGTTAACGGAGCAGTACAAGAAAAAGGAGGATTAGGATTAGTTAAAAATCCAACACCTGGAGGTCCAGAAGCTGAGACAAGATCAATTGCTTGTTCTAAGACATTACAGGTCGGGTAGTTGGTTTCTATACTAACTGCCGGATCATAGTCCCCTGGATTTAAGTAGTCGTGTGCAACGGTTGATAAATTTGCACCGTTGTCTGACTGAGTGTCCCCAAAGTCCCACAAATAATTTGTTAAAATAATTGAAGGATCAGCAGTGACGGTAGCTGTCAGCTGTGTCGATAAAGGAGCACATCCACCAGGAGGATCTGCGGTAATTTCTATAGTTGGTTTTGGATAAACCTCAATAGAAATTGAATTTCCTACTTGAGCTCCGCCCACCATATTTCTGAAAATTACCGTGTAATTCCCAGGATTAGCATAAATGTGAGACGCATTATCTTGGGTAGAGGTAATTCCATCGCCAAATTCCCAGAAAAAAGAACTTTGTCCACTAGGAGGCGTAAATGAAACTGTGAAAGCGGCACAACCTTTAGTTTGATCAGCTGTTTGAGCAAAAAGAAGGTTATATTGGACGAGAAAAATCAGCAAAAGAGCTGGTAAGCGATAGCATTTCATAACTATTATGTTGAAATGTCAAATATAGTATATTTTTAATAAGTGTTTGCTTTGCAAGTATAAGAGAAAAACCTATGTTTGTTTGCCCATAAATGTCTAAAAACTATGAAATACTTAGCTTCTTTTGTCAGTTTGTTTGCATTCTTAGCCCTTTTTAACACTGGCTTGACTGCCCAGCAATTGACTACCACTCAAGCGCCAGTTCCGTGCGTAGACCGGACATTTACTATTGTAGCTCATATGGTTAGGGATACCTTCGGAGATCCGAATGTAACTCAGGCAGAAATCGAAGATGCCATAGCCACTTTAAATGACGATTTCGAGCGAATGTGTGTACGTTTTGAAGTATGTGATTTCCGATTTATTAACAATTTCCAGTATGACAACATAGACGATGGAACAGAGCTAAACGAAATGTTTGCATACTATAATGAGGAGTCTAGAATTAATATGTATTTCGTTACTAGCTCTGATCAACCTTATTGTGGGGTAGCTACATTAGAAGGAATTACTGGAATGGCTCCTAATCCTGGCATCGCGATTCTTAAAGGAGATTGCCTTTCACCTGGATCTAAGACAGTTTCACATGAAATGGGTCATTTCTTTGGCTTACTTCATACTTTCGAAGGATCTGATGGCCCTAATCCAGAACTAGTGGATGGATCTAATTGTACTACTGCCGGAGATTTAGTTTGTGATACACCGGCTGATCCTTATGTTGAAGGCGATGCCCCCGCTGACTATGTGGATCCTGATACGGATTGTCGATTCACTAGACCTATAAGAGATGGAAATGGGGATTGGTTTGTTCCGGACGTCGGAAATATTATGGCCTATTACCAAACGGAATGTAGCTGTGGATTTACTTGGGGACAATATGTTCGTATGGCAAACACCTACTTAAATTCCCCAAGGGGCAACTGGTAAAATTTTCAACCTTATTCTTATTTTATTTTTGGTAAAAACTACTGAGCGGTTGCTCTAGTTAAATGGACTTATGCCATTGCATGTTCTTCCTTTGGGACCGGAATGGTGAAAAAGAATGTTGTTCCTTTTCCTACTTCTGACTCCAACCATATTTGGCCTCCTAAGCTATCTACAATTCTTTTGCAAGTTGCCAGCCCTATTCCAGTTCCTTCGTATTCTGTTTTATCATGTAACCTTGTAAACATTTCAAAAACTTTGGATTTATTCTCATCTGAGATTCCTATCCCATTATCCCTTACAGAAAATTTATAAAATCCCTTGTCCTCAACACAATTCAATTCAACCATTGGCATTTTTCCACCAACAAATTTAATCCCATTGGAAAGCAAATTTTGAAGAAGCTGTACCAATTGTGTGCGGTGCGCTTTCACGACTGGAAAGTAATCCGCCTTAAGAATTAAGGTGGCACCTTCACTTTCAAAACGATGCCTTAGGTTTGCCCGAACCATATCAACAACATCCTTTGTGTCGATTAATCCTGCCATACCTTTACTGCTTCCAGCACGTGAAAAATCTAATAGATCATCCAATAAAGTTTGCATTCTAGAAACGGCATCCGTAATGTAGTGCATGAATTCATGTCCAGTTTCATCGAAGCTATCTCCATACTTTCTTTTCAAAAGAGTAGTATAAGAATGAATCATCCTTAATGGTTCCTTCAAATCATGAGAAGCCACATAAGCGAACTGAGTTAAATTAGTATTTGATTTTTCAAGTTCTGTATTTGCATTTTCTATTTCATCATTTTTCGAGTTAAGCAAGTCATTTTTATCTTCCAGCAGCGTATTCATCTTCTTAGAAAAATTTAATCGACGAATAAACCACATCACAAACGTTAATAGAAAAAATGCCGCGATGGCAAAAATATAAATTTGTAATTTTTGCACTTTTTTATCTAGACCTAATAGTTGATTTTCTTTTTTAAGCATTGAGATTTCATGCTCCTTTTTTTGGATCTCGTATCGATTTTTCGAGCGCCCCATTTCTTCCACCGTCTTTTCATTAATCAAATTGTCTTTTAGTTCGACATATTTGTTCAAAAAGATGTAGGACTGTTTTTGGTTTCCTAATTCTTGGTGACATTTGGACATGTCTTTATATAGCTCAGCTTTTCTTGGATCAGAATCGATTAATTCCGCAAGCTTTAAAGCTTCCTTATAAAGACCTAACGCTATCTTGAAATTTTTGGAATCCATTTCTACTTCAGCCAAAGTACCAAGGGAACCAATCTGCCCCCAACTATCTCCAATTTCTTTTTTAATTTTTATGGACTCCATCAACACTTCCCGTGCTTTTTCAAAATTCTTGTCTTTTGTATATTGGCTTCCCATATTACCCAAGGAATAAGCGATACCCGTTTTATAACCAATTTTTTTTGCCAATTCTAACGCGTTACGATTAAATTCCAACGCCTTTTGCTTTTCTCCTAGTTGATAATAAACAGACCCTAATCCTCCAAGACAAGAATACTGTAATCGCGGTTCATCCAAAGGCTTAATAATCTCATAAGCCTTGTTGTAGTGTTCTAATGCAGATTTGAATTGTTTTTGATAGAAAAATATTCCAGCAAGATTATAATGGCATCCGGCAATAGCTGTAGGATCATCTTTGGTTTCTAAAATGGCCAAAGTCTTCATTTGCATGTCATAGGCCTTCTCATATTCTCCAAGGGAACGATAGATTGTTGCTATACCAGAATAAGCTTTAGACACTGAATATCCATCATAGCTATCCAGATCGTATCCAATGCTAAGCGTAAACGCTTCTAAGGCTTCAGAATAATTGCTATGCCGTTGATAAGTTTTGCCTAGGCTGTAGTAGTTGATCCCTAGGTATTTTAAATTACTTGTTTCTTTTGAAAGTTTTATTGACTTTTTATGATTTGCGATTGCATTCGGATAATCTTCTGCCCTGAAATAAGCTCTTGCCAAATCGAAATAGACTGTGGTTAACTCCTGCGTATCGTGATCCTCTTCAATGCGACTTAAACGTTGAAGCAAACTATCTATTTCTCCTGCCGATATACGAACGGAGGAGAATAAGAATAGTAATAAGATTAAGGGTTTAAGCCTCATTTTGTGTCTTTCGCCTGAAGGTTTAGTGTTTAAAGGTTTTCAGACCA
>CALGJW010000610.1 GCA_937930025.1 uncultured Saprospiraceae bacterium
GCATAGACAAGCTGACCACCGGGCTTTAGCATTTTAGGATAAGTATGCAAAATGTGTTTTTGAATATTTTTTACCTTTGTCAAAAAAGCTTCATTCAATTTCCACTTAGCATCTGGATTTCTTTTTAATACGCCTAGACCAGAACAAGGGACATCTAATAATAATCGATCGGCTTTACCTTCTAATCGTTTCAATACTTTTGTATTAACGATAGGTCGATTTTCAATTATATCTATGCCTGCTCTAGTGGCCCTTTTTCTGAGTTCTTTTAATTTCCAATCATGAATATCAAGGGCAAATATTCTGCCTTTATTTTTCATAAAAGAGGCAATATGAAGCGCCTTCCCACCGCCTCCTGCACAAGCATCTATCACCCACATACCAGGCTTCACCTCCAAAAATGGGGCAATTTCTTGAGAGCCGCCATCTTGCATTTCGAACCAGCCTTGTTTGAATTCGGGAAGCGTAAATAGATTTCTACGTTTGCTAAGAATTAAGGCATCTGCGCCATGTGGAGTCGATTCAATACCTTTATCTGCAAATGCTTTTTGGAGTGTTTCTCGATCTACCTTTAGCGTATTGGTTCTGATAACTAATGGCGCGGGCTTATTTAAAGCGGCTAAGGTGGGAGGCCATTTGACATCTAACTCTTTTATCCCAATTTCATCTAACCAATCAGGAATAGATTCTCGGATGACTCTTTTATCAGAGAGGCTTTTATGTTTTTCTAAAATAGTGGCAGTATCCAAATTAGCAAATTCTTTCCATTCTGGTAAACTCACTTCATTAATAATAAACCAAGTGCCGACCATCTCCCACCAGTCTGCTTGCGTTGCGGGTTTTTTACCTACGATCTCGTATAGTAAGCGATACCATCGCACCACATCATAAGTGGTCTCTGCAATAAATCCTCGATCTCTTGCCCCCCAACGTTTATCTGTTTTTAAGGTCTGTTGGATCACTTTATCTGCGTACTTTCTTTCTTGATTGAAAATGGTTTCTAAAGAAGTAATGACAGGGCGTATTAGATTTGGATATAATTTCATTGTTATTATTTTTATACCATTACTTAGCGCATATAAGAGATAAACTCATCTAAAATAAATAAGGTACTTTGACAATATTTGCAAAGTACCTTATTTATTTTTAAAGAAAACAGAATGGCTATGTTTCTTATTTTTCGAATGCTATTTCGAGTAACGGACGTCAGTATCTGAATCAGCTAAATCACAAGAAACAGATGTAAGTTCCATTGAAGATCAAATTACCAACGCAATAAAGCGCTGCCCCATGTAAAGCCACTACCAAAAGCAGCTAAACAAACCAAGTCACCTTCCTTAATTTTTCCAGCTTCCCAAGCTTCGCATAAAGCAATAGGAATAGAAGCGGCAGTTGTATTGCCATACTTCATAATATTATTATAAACTTGATCGTCCCGCAAGCCCATGCGCTTTTGAACGAATTGACTAATCCTCAAATTCGCTTGATGGGGTATCAGCATATCAATATCAGATGCCTTTAAACCTGCATCCGTCAACCCTTCGTTGATTACTTCTGGAAATTTGGTCACCGCTAATTTAAAAACAAATTGTCCTTCCATCTGCGGATATAACTGCCCTTCATCTACCATCTTTTGGGTAACAAAAATTTCCCCGTACTCTATATTTTCATCAAATCCATATTCCGTGTCATAGCCTTGTTTTTTCGTATGATAGCCACCATGAGAGCCAGGACTAACAAAAGCTAGCTTCTCTGCATAGGTACCATCAGAATGTAATTTCGTATTGAGAATTCCACTATTAGCATCCTCTGTTGGTTGAACAACTACTGCTCCAGCACCATCTCCAAAGATCACGGTAACATTTCTTCCTCTGGTACTATAATCCAAGCCCATCGAGTGCATTTCTGAACCGACCACCAAGACATTTTTGTACATCCCCGATTTCACAAACTGATCGGCAATAGACAAGCCATATATAAAACCAGAACATTGATTTCGAATATCTACCGCCCCAATTTCTGTTTTTGTAATACCGAGTTCCCTTTGTAATAAAACACCACAGCCTGGAAAGTAATAATCTGGACTCAAAGTGGCAAATACAATAAAATCTACATCTTCTGGTGTAATACCCGCCCGCTCTATTGCAATTCTGGCCGCTTTCGTACCCATTGTTGCCGTCGTTTCTTCATGCTTTTTAGCATAGCGTCTCTCTTGTATGCCCGTTCGCTCCTGGATCCATTGGTCAGAAGTCTCCATTACTTTCGCTAAGTCATCGTTGGTCGTAATCGTTTCTGGCACATAATGACCGATGCCAGCTATTTTTGATTTAAGCATTTTTTTAATTTTTTCCGTTCCAAATTCTTAAAAGGGCTGTAAAATCGGTAATTACATTTGCTTATCAAAATTATATAAAAGAAAATTTAAATGTAAAGAGATAGTTGATTGGGAGCATTTTCGACATAGACTTACAAATACCGCAGTTCCAAACTATTAGGATCGGGGTCAACATCTAGTGAATTTTTAATTCTTCCTTTTTAATTTTTCATTCCCCTCATAGAATTTCCATCCGACTTTATCGAAAAAAGGCTTCGTTTATACCAAAATAAGGCTATATTTATTGAAAATTGTTAAAAAATTCTATCACCAAAAAATTAAACTATGCCAGAAATCTTTGCAGGTCTTCCTATAATAGCGTTTTTAGCACTAGCCGTCATCATGATGGGCGTTTTTACCGTTAAGCAAACCACGGCGGTAATTATAGAACGTTTTGGAAAATTTCAATCCATTCGGTATGCTGGACTCCAATTTAAAGTTCCTTTTATTGATCGAGTGGCAGGTCGAGTGAGTATGAAGATCAATCAATTGGATGTAATTGTAGAAACTAAAACGAAGGATGATGTATTTGTTAGATTAAAAGTATCTGTACAATACCTGATCTTGAAAGACTCTATTCATGAGGCTTTTTATAAATTAGAAAATCCGCAAGAGTCGATTACCTCCTATGTATTTGATACCATTCGGGCAGAGGTGCCAAAACTGCGCTTGGATGAAGTCTTTGAACGAAAAGATGATATTGCCATCGCTATTAGGCGAGAATTAGAAGATGCAATGAACACTTATGGTTATGGAATTGTGAAAGCCTTAGTGACGGATATTGATCCTGATATTGAAGTAAAGAAAGCGATGAATCGTATTAACGCTGCGGAAAGAGAAAAGCTGGCTGCAGAATACGAAGCAGAAGCAGATCGTATTAGAATTGTTGCCAAAGCAAAGGCAGAAGCAGAGAGCAAGCGCCTGCAAGGTCAAGGTATTGCCGATCAAAGAAGAGAGATCGCTAAAGGTCTAGAAGAATCGGTAGAGGTATTGAATCAAGTAGGTATTAATTCTCAGGAAGCTTCGGCTTTGATTGTGGTCACGCAGCATTATGATACCTTACAGTCGCTTGGAGAAAATGCG
>CALGJW010000611.1 GCA_937930025.1 uncultured Saprospiraceae bacterium
TCTAACTATTGAGGAAAATCTATTTATGATATCGGATCAAAATAGTGATCCAATTCTTTATGCCACAATCGTATTAAGTTTGAACAATTCCAATCTTTTGATTAACCAAGATTTGGATGTCTTAAAGAGGACCCAAGACACAAATCAAGGAGGAATCATCATCGAGTCAAACGACAACTCCAGAATTGATGTTTTAAAAAATATGACATTCGAATTTAATGCAGCCGATCAGTATATCAATCATAAACTATCCTTTTCACAGACAAGCGCATTAAAAGTAGGCGAGATTTTCAACGTCGATGTATTTAATAACAATAATTTTAACTTCATATTTTCTGAAACTGCCTCCTTAACAGCAGAAAAGGATGTCATTCTTCATGGCCACAATCATGCCCAGATTAACTTGACTCATAACTCCGCTGCCACCAGTACAATCAAAGGCAATCTAGCCCTTACAGGCACTGGCGCAAACGGTAATACTTTAGAAATAAATTTGAACGCAGGAATAGTAAATGTAAATGGGGATGTTAAACTCTCTTCTGATAACGCATCACAAAAAGTAGACCTACATCTAGATGGAATTGAGAATTCATTGAACGTAGATGGAGGGATAGTTCTAGACGCAAGAAATGAAAATACCTTATTCGTAACTTTGGATAAAACATCTATTTTAGAGCTGGGTAATTCCATCAGTAGACCAACTTCTTACGGTAATTTATTTATGGCAGATAGTAGTCTTCTAATATTCGATTTTGATTCCATCAGCACTATACCATCCAACGAATTAGCGGATAATGGGAACGATGTTTTTGAACTTACCAATCTAAAAATAATAAATACATCGGGCGAGCCTATCGAACTAGAAGGACCGTTATCGCTAGACTTTAATCTTGAATTAGGAAACGGAATACTAAAAACTGATTCCATTAATATTTTAATTCTCGAAGAAGGTGCCACGATTACAGGTGCTAATGAAAGTTCATATATTGAAGGACCGATAGAAAAAAGAGGAGCATTCAACGATATTTTTTTAGTACCGCTTGGAAGTAAAGGTATCTACGGACCGCTCGAAATAAATCCAGTGACCGATCCGAATTCTGTCATTCGTTTCGAATTCTTTGGTGATCCTCCTCCAATTGGAGGTGTTCCACCAGATCTTGATAGAATCAATGATAACCAACATTGGATCATTGACAGGGTCGCAGGCACTGAAGTCGTGGACGTGGTAATGCATTGGATGGATGGTGAACAATCAGAAATTTCTGACATGGATTCCATTACAACGGCCTACTTTAATCAAAACACTGGAAATTGGGTTGATGCCGGAAGAGGAACTATAACCGGTGGCAATGGTCCTGGAGAAGCCGGATCTATTGGGAGTGATATGTTGGGAGATCCACCTCCGATTGGTGCGGTTACTATTACCGTTGGAACTGTATCGACCAATAGTGTATTACCAGCTGAATTAGTTGAATTCAATGCCCATAAGCAAAACGCATCAGTTCTTCTTGATTGGATGACTGCCTCAGAAAATAATGTCAGTCACTTCGAGCTTGAACGATCTTTAGATGGCATTGAGTTTATCAAAATCGGTAGCCAAGTTGCGAGTGGCGAAACAACGACCGTTTCTAAATATAATTTTTATGATAAACAGCCTCGATCTGGTATCAATTATTATAGACTGAAAACAGTAGATTTAGATGGATCAGAAGACTTGTCTAGAATAATTTCAGCTGAGTTCCAAAGTCTCGAAGATCCAGTAGCAGTTCCGAATCCAGTTAGAGAACAGTTATTGGTTATTGGCTTAGACCTGAACGCTTATCAAGCAATGGTTGAGATTTACAATTCAACGGGACAGGTTTTATTCCAACAAACAGTAAGCGTCAATGATGGGAAGCTTGCGCTACAAATGAGCGAGGTAAATATTTCTTTGAAAGGAACTTATTTCCTTCGAATAGTAAATGAAACCAGAACTCATAACCTTACTATTTTCAAACAATAAAATTTATTCTCTATTATATCTACAAAGCGGTATCGAAAAATTTCGGTACCGCTTTGCTGTTTTAGGGTATATTTTAATTTCACTACTCTAGCACTACCGTGTACTAGGGTATAGTTATATCTTCAACTTTTTAAGCAATTCTTTGCTACTCTTAGCTCTAGATAGCGTATTCGATGAAAGAAATTCCCTTACTCGAATTTGTCAAAATAAGTAAGTCCATTTAAACTTTATATCAGCCCTCAAATCCATTTTTAAGAATGGGTCTACTCTAAATCAAAGTCTGCCGCTTGATTATTTCATTTTAAATAGTTTATCCTGCATTTTTTCCTTAATTCCATTGATATTTCAATATTCTATCCTAACTTACTGTTTTCATCAATACATAAAAAAACATTCCAATATCTGTTTAAGATATTGATTTTGACAACAAGCTACTCATACAACTATGAAGAAAAAGTTTGGATTTGATTTCTCCCATTTCAAAGGAGATCTATTTGGTGGAATAACAGCTGGTATTGTTGCCCTACCCCTCGCCCTTGCTTTTGGATTGCAGTCTGGTTTAGGTGCCACCGCAGGACTATACGGAGCCATTTTTATCAGTTTTTTCGCTGCACTTTTTGGTGGTACTAGCACTCAAATTTCTGGTCCCACAGCTCCAATGACGGCTGTCAGTATGGTGATTATCGCCGGAATTGTAGCTACTAACGATGGTGACTTGGAGCGTGCTATCCCTTCTATTCTCATCGTTTTTATCTTAGCTGGTTTAATTCAAGTCCTGTTAGGCATACTAAAAGTCGGACAGTATATTCGTTTTATCCCCTACCCGG
>CALGJW010000612.1 GCA_937930025.1 uncultured Saprospiraceae bacterium
TAATATTTAGATCAATTTATCAAAACTTTCTGCTATGAAAGAAAACCTAAAAACATTCATCACAGTAGTATGCTTACTTGGTGTATTACTTCAATCTCATATGAACTATGAGACTAGGAAAGAACTGGAGGAGGTAAGAAAAGATTTTAACGAACTCAAGCAATCAAATAGCGACTTTAAGAATGAGGTTGCTGTTGATGTTTGGAAAAATAAATAATTTTATTAATCAAGCCTGCATTGATATGGTGTGGGAAAATAAATAATCAAGATGGAAGCAAAACAATTAGTGGTAACCGAGGGCGTCGTATTTAATGGCGTATCTCAAGAGTCACAAGAACTAATCAAAGGCAACTTTCAGCCGTTTTTTGACCAGATAGAGCAATGGTCTAAAAAGGCAAACGAACTAGTGATTACAGATATTTCACAAACTGGAGAAATGAAGATGGCTAGGGTTGCAAGGCTTGAGCTTAGAAAAATAAGACTAGCAGCAGACAAAGTGAGAAAGGAATTAAAAGAGGAGAGTCTTCGTTATGGCAAAGCCGTCCAGGGCGCCTATAATATTATAGAGTACAAGATTAAGCCAATTGAAGAACACCTTAAAAAACAAGAGGATTTTGCACAATTACAGGAAGAGAAGCGTCTTCTTGAATTAAGGATTGAACGAGAATCGCAGATCGAAAAATATAGTGAATTTGCGCCAACGGGAATCGATTACTCTTTGTTAACTGCGGATGAATTTAAAAACCTACTCAATGGTGCTGCACTTCAAAAGAAGAGCAAAGAGGATGCGGAAAAAGCAGCTGAGCGCGCAAGAATCGAAGCGGAAAAAGCCAGAATTAAGAAGGAAAAAGAGGATGCAGTAGAACGGGAGCGATTACGGAAAGAGAATGAAGCGTTAAGACTACAACAGGAAAAAGAAAGGGAGGAGGCGCGACAAGAGCGGATCAAGCAAGAGGAGAAAATCAAATCCGAACGTGCTGCACGGGAAAAGATGGAGGCCGAAAAAAGGGAATTGCAACGAAAGATTGACGAAGAGAAAAAAATAGAGCAGCGACGGATCGCAGAACGCGAGAAAGCAAGGCAGGAAGAGAAGCAACGGATTGAGAATGAAAAAGAAGCCGAAGCCAAAAAAGGAGATGCGGACAAAGTGCTTGACCTTATATCTGACCTACGTGCCCTGAAAACGAAGTATACTTTCAAGTCAAAGTCTAACCAGAAAAGATACACAGATGTCGGATTGCTTATCGAAAAGGTAGTAGCGCACATAGCAAAATAAAAAAATCCCTTGACAAAAGTCACTACACCAAGTCAAGGGAAAAATTCAATCAATAATCAAAAATACAAATTAATTATGAGTAATCAGAAGACACATTGGAAGAAGTTTTTTAACTATGACTACCTCGGAGCATACTCACTTCCTGAAGGCAAAGACATGATTTTAACAATCAAAAGAACAGCAACCGAAAAAGTAAAAGGAACTGGAGGCAAAGAACAAAATTGCTTCGTCATTTACTTTGAGGAGGCCGGATCTAAACCAATGATCCTAAACAGGACAAACTCAAAGACAATAGAAAAGATTTACAGTCCATGGATAGAAGATTGGATCGGCTGCAAAATACAGTTATTCGTAAAGGATAAAGTTTCTGCATTTGGTAGTGAAGTTGATGCCTTACGTATTCGAGACTTCAAACCTAAAATAAAAACACCTGAAGAAATCGAATTAGAGGGCGTCAGGGCAAAAGTAAGAGCTGCATTGGCTAAGTACAAAGGAGATGACCGTGCAGCCATCATAGCGGAGATGAAGAAGAAGCCAACCGACATTATTTTTCTTAACCAGGCACTTAAAAAAATTAGCTAATGACTGAAGCGATAATTAAAGATTTGCCCGTTTATCATTTCGATATAGAACAAGGTACACCGGAATGGCATGAATTAAGGGCAGCACGGGCAACCGGAAGCGATGCAAGTGCAATGGCTGTAAAAGGGAAGAAAAGCCTAACAGGATTAGGCACGGGCGCAATAACGCTACTTTACAGAAAGTCGGGAATGCTAATAACGGGCGAATCTACAGAGGAAGGTTTTAAGTCTGACTCCATGGATAGGGGCCACGAACTTGAACCGCTCGCACGTAAAGCATACGAGGATAGAGAATTTGAAACAGTTAAAGAGGTTGGCTTTATATCTAAGGGCTTATACCTAGGAACTTCACCGGATGGATTAGTAGGAGACCATGGCATGATTGAAATAAAATGCTTTGAAGCAACGGAGTATTGCAGGAGCTTCGACAATCCTGACCACATCGACAAGTCTTATTATTGCCAAATCCAATGGGGCCTATTTATTACTGGCCGTAAGTGGTGTGACTATGTTGTATTTCATCCAAACTTTGGCGATAAGACACTACTGGTGCGCCGATTTGAGCGAGACGAAACAATGATTGAATTATTTGAAAAAAATGGGGCTGCGTTTGGTTCTGAAATGAAGCGTATACTCGATAAAGCTGATGCAGAATGAAAGAAAATAATATCCTTGTGGTTGCTGGCGAAATAGAAACGCTGGCAGCCCGAAAAGACAAATCAATTAAGTTAGTACTAGGCACGCAAGAATTGACGCCAGAAACAGCCGGACAGCTTTACGGACTACAAAGTGCTTTTATCTACTTAGCCATCAAAAAAGAACGATTCCAAGTTGACGAAATGGAGATGTTGAACCACATGAAAAGTAAAGAGGTGGTTGGTAAATCAAAGTCTCAACGATTAAGGTCTGTTATATTCATTAACTGGAAGAAAAACAACGAAGGGTACGACGATTTCAACCACTACTATGACAGCAAAATGGAAAAGTTTATCCAGCATTGTAAAAACCAAATTGATCAATAGGCGTATAGCCGCTTAAATAAATAAACAATGAACTACAATACAATTTCAAAAAGATGGAACAGGCCGATTATTTACTATGACTCAATCCTTAAAAGGTATCTAATTAAAAGAACTAAAACTAACTAAAATCAACTACCTCAAAGATACGAAATATTTTGCTTAACTGCTTGATTTTTAGTATCTTTAGGTGGGTAAAAACATCAATTGAATATTAATGAAGAAATTAAAGCAACTTATTGCCTTGCTTTTTAACCAAAAGCACATCCATGAATGTACCTGCGAATGTCAGGAAGATGTAAATGGATGCAACAAGAAATGTAATCTGTAACAGGCGTATAGCCGCTTAAATAAATAAACAAATGAACTACAATACAATTTCAAAAAGATGGAACAGGCCGATTATTTACTATGACTCAATCCTTAAAAAGTATCTAATTAAAAGAACTAAAACACACCAAATCAACTACCTCAAAGATACGAAATATTTTGCTTAACTGCTTGATTTTTAGTGTCTTTAGGTGGGTAAAAATTAATAATTATGAAAGAAACAAAAGAGATCACTAACGAAGATAAAGCGTGGAGCATGCTAGAGGCAACCAACCTTAAATTAGGTGACAAGGTTTTTATTCGGGCAGCTTACGCATCTACCTATAAAGATGATTATCCGTTTGTTGGCCGTAAGTATGTAAAGGGAGTTGTTGCGTCCTATCGTTCTGAGATCGAAGAAATAAAACGCTACGGCTTCGCGGATGAAAAGGAGGTTATTTTGGCTAATGCCATTTACGAAAATATAAAACATAATTTCAACCCGAACACATTCGCCCAGCAATTGAAATTCACATTTCGGATACTAGGTATTGATTCGGCATGGAGTAGGTAAGTAATACTTAATAACTGAAAACAAAAATAAAAAATGAACAAAGTAAAAATGATAACAATGATAGGAATATTAACATGGTCGGCAATAGCGGTACTACTCTTTATTGGATCAAGCACAACTTTATTGATAGCAAACGAGAAAGAGACGGAAATTGAGAACTGGGGCTTCCAAGTAAAAACTATACGTCTTGGAGATGTAACAATTGAGGAGATTTGGCAAAATGGAGAACTATTAAAGTCGGTCTCCTATGGTCCAAACGGGAAAATTATTCAATCATTTGAAATCAAGTAAAACACCATAGAAGATGAAAGAAACAATCAAAGAAATTAGGCTTTTAATATCGGAGAAATTACTTTACTACATAGTATTCTACGTCATGCCAAACGGAGACATGAAGACTAGATTCTCCAGCGAATTAGTTGACTATTTGGCCGATGAAATTAGCAAAAGAAAGGTAAAATAAAAAAGGCCACTCCCAACGGAGCAGCCAACCAAATGAAACCCAAAAATATTATTCTGCGTCCTTAATCTCCAAAGGTTCGCCTTTTAATTTCTTCCAAAGGGCAGTTAATGATTCGATTGGGTTTTCAATAGCCTCCTTAGTGATTGCCCGAACTGCTACAAAGCCAGATCCGGCAATTTGCAAAGAGTAGTCACTAATAAACCTCACCACC
>CALGJW010000613.1 GCA_937930025.1 uncultured Saprospiraceae bacterium
TCTCTGGACAAAGTATCATTCTTATTTTAGGTGGGATCTTTCTATTGTATAAATCTACTTCTGAAATTCATCACAAGCTAGAAGGGGATGCGCATGAAGCTGCGAATCCAGGAGAGCGAAAGTATTCGACAATGACTTCAGTAATTTTTCAAATAACTTTAATAAATATTGTCTTCTCCTTTGATTCAATCTTAACAGCAGTAGGAATGACTTCTGGATTATATGGGGCATTAGTCATAATGATTATTGCCGTAATTGTATCAGGTGCGATAATGGGATTCTTTGCAAATCCTGTAAGTCGTTTTGTCAACAAACATCCTACCATTCAGATGCTTGGACTTTCCTTTTTGATATTAATCGGTTTTATGTTGATTGCAGAAGGGGCACACACCGCAGATTTTTCTTTGTTTGGTTCTCATATTGGAGCAATTCCAAAAGGATATTTGTATTTCTCTATTGCATTTTCACTTCTGGTCGAATTCTTAAATATTAAACTAAGAAAGAAGGCAAAACCCGTTCAACTTCATGGTGCACAAGAAGATGCCAAGAAGGAAGGAGTCATGCAAAACTAATAAACCCCAATTATGGATTATAAAGAAATTATTTCTGTTTCGTTGATTTTGTTTTCTGTCATTGATGTACCAGGAAATATTCCTGTTGTCATTTCTTTGAAAGATCAGGGTAAAAAAATAGAACCTGAAAAGGCGACCTTGGCGGCGGGAATCATCATGATCCTCTTTCTCTTTTTTGGAGAAAGATTATTGGGGCTTTTCGGAGTAGATGTTCAGTCTTTTGCAATTGCTGGTGCCATTTTACTATTTGTCATCGGTGCCGAAATGATTTTAAATGTTACTATTATTAAGGAAGAAAAGGCTGTTGGATCTGCAACCGTTTTTCCTATTGCCTTTCCGTTAATTGCTGGTGCAGGAACACTTACAACTATATTGTCTCTTAGAGCGGAATATGATACCTTAAACATAGGTTTGGGAATAGCGATCAACCTAATAGCAGTATACATCATGCTTAGAAGCGCAGGATGGTTGAAGAAACTAATTGGTCCTTCAGGTGTGGTGATTTTAAGAAAGATATTTGGAATAATTTTATTAGCAATCTCCATAAAGTTATTCAAATCCAACTGGGGTATTTAGTCCAATGTTTATTATCTTTCATTCACAACTAAAAATTTAAAAAATGAAAACAAAAATTTCCCTAATTTTTACTTTTTGTCTAGCAATGCTTTTTTGTGCACAGGCAGTTCCAACTCAATTGGAAATGAGTAGTGAAAAAGCGATTGCCGTAGTCGATTATTTAAAAAATCAACAAAATCAGTTGGCAGCGAAAGCGGTTTCCGTGGGCTTGACTAAAAAGGAAATTAAAACACAAAAGAAATTAACCAAACAAATTTCAAAAATTGAAAAGAAAGCATTCTACGGAGGTGGAGGTTCAAGATCTTGGGTTGTAGCGGTCATTTTATCCATACTTCTGGGTGTTTTAGGCATCGATAGATTTTACCTAGGAAGACCAATCTCAGGAATTTTAAAGCTGATAACTATCGGTGGACTCGGTATCTGGTATCTAATTGATATTGTACTTATTTGCGCAACAATATTGAAACCCAAGAATGGTTCCTACGATTTGTAATTAAGTGGAACACCTAAATAAAAAAAGGACTGAATCAACATTGATTCAGCCCTTTTTTTTCTAAAATTCAGGATAACTAACCCCAGCTAAATAAAGCCCCTGAGGATAAGCTGCCTGGTATATAGGTAAAGGCAGTTGCTCATAAAGATGTCTTTCAAAATCTTCGGTAGTTATTCTCCCAGCAGCCATTTCTAACATTGTCCCGACCAAGAGGCGAACCATCCCTTGGAGAAATCTGTTCGATTGCACTACGTATTCAAATTGTCCCCTTTTTTCAAAAGCATGCCATTCAGAAACAGTCACATGACATATCGTAGTTTTTACCAATTCAGGTTTTTTACAAAGTGCTTTAAAGTCACTTGCCCTTAAAATACAAGCTGCACCGTATTCCAATAAGTCAAAGTCTATTTGATCGAAATTGTAATAAGTACTAATTTCTCTTAAAAAAGGATCCTCTTGAGTGTGAATTTTATAAATGTATGTTCTTGACAAAGCACTTTTTTGCACATTAAAATTATTCGGAACCCTAAAACATTGCACAATACGTATATCTGGAGGAAGCGTATAGTTTAAACGTTCTACCACATTGAATTCTGGAGCTTCCTCCTGGTAAAAATGAGCAAAAAATTGGCTGGCATGTACCCCCGCGTCTGTCCTCCCACAACCATGGCACCTGATGCTATACTTGAAAATTTGGGAAAGCGCGTTTTCCAATGTTTCTTGTACAGAACGAACTTTTAGCTGACGCTGCCAACCACGATATCGAGTACCTTTATATTTTAATTCTAAGAAAAAACGCATGGGCACAATTTACAGATAATTCGTCGACTCCTGCTCACTATCCGATCTGCTTATCAAGCAAGTTCTTTTTCAATTCTCCCGAGGATTATTTTTACCTTTATGCAGTGAATCGAAATACAATAGTGCTTTGCGCCATAATGATTTTGTTACAGGCTTGCCAAACAGCAGTGAAGCAAGAAGGCTATGTGAAATTTTACGGTCCTACAATGGGCACCTCATACAATATTACCTGTGGGCCAACCGCAGATACTAGCCTTCAAAGGCAAGTAGATCAACTACTTGTAGAATTAAATCAAGAGTTATCCACTTATATCAAATCTTCAACAATTTCTCAATTCAATCAAGACAACCGCTCCATCTCTTTAGCAGAGACAAAATACTTCGAGGATAATTTAGTTCAAAGTCAAAAAATATTTGAAGAATCAAAAGGATATTTTGACCCTACTGTTATGCCTTTGGTAAATTACTGGGGATTTGGATATAAAGAAAAAAGAGCGGTTCAACGAGTGGATTCGGCAAAGGTGGATTCCCTTCAGCAATTCGTTGGATTCAATAAAATGAACTGGAAGGATGGAATTCTAAAAAAATCAAATCCCAATTTGCAATTGGATTTTAGTGCTTTGGCTAAAGGCTATGCCGTAGATGAAATAGGAAGATTTTTATCTAGCAAAGAAGTCAGTAATTTCCTAATAGAAATTGGTGGTGAAGTGCTTACGAAAGGAAAAAACCCGAATGGTCAATTGTGGACATTGGGAATAAATATTCCAAAGAAAGAAGCGTCTATCAATGAGATGGCAATGGCCATTGAATTACAAAATAAAGGAATGGCCACCTCGGGAAATTATCGAATTTTTTATCAAGGAGATGGCTATGAATATGCCCATACCATAAATCCAATAACTGGATTTCCAGAAAAGTCTAATTTATTAAGTGCTACCGTGGTTGCAGATAATTGTATGATCGCGGATGGCT
>CALGJW010000614.1 GCA_937930025.1 uncultured Saprospiraceae bacterium
CAGTCATACTCTTCGACGGAGTATGTAATCTATGTAATGGATTTATTCAATTTGTGATAAAGAGAGATGCTAAAGAGCAATACCGTTTCGCACCACTTCAATCGGAGTTTGCAAAGAAGGAAATTTTAGATCGAGGCTTTGAGCTAAAAGAAATGAACACAGTTTATTTGTTGAAAAATGGAAAGTTGTTTGACAAATCTGATGTGGCCTTCGAGGTGCTTAAAGATTTATCAGGATTTTGGCCCCTCTTGGTTGTTTTCCAATTTATTCCAAGGTTTATCAGGAATCCAGTCTATCAACTTATAGCCAATAATAGATATAGGTGGTTTGGGAAAAAAAATAGCTGTATGGTGCCAACCAAAGCGCTACAATCTCGTTTTTATCAATAAGCAGTTGGATATAGTTTCCTCTATTATAAATATATGCCGCTCAATCCTGATCAAGGGGTTGAGAAAGAAGTCATTAATTACTAATTTCGCAGCTGCTTAATAATTCGGTGGTACTTGAATTTTTCCACCCAATATTAGATTCATAAAAAAAGTATTATGTCCGTAGCTAGACTGGAAATTGCAAGTGTTTTAGCCGCTCCTAAAATAGGAGAAGAGGTGTTATTAAAAGGATGGGTACGAGCATTTCGTTCTAATAGATTTATTGCACTCAATGATGGGTCTTGTTTTGCTAATATTCAAGTGGTAGTTGATTTTGAGAACTTCCCAGAAGAGCTTTTGAGTCAAGTTTCCTTCCATTCCTGTGTAGCGGTTAAAGGACAACTTGTTGAATCCCAAGGAAAGGGCCAGACAGTCGAAGTTGTAGCAACGGAATTAGAAATATTGGGGGGAAATGATCCTGAGGCTTATAAGCTACAGCCTAAGCGTCAGACCATGGAGTTTTTGCGAGAGCAGGCTCAATTCAGAATGCGGACGAATACTTTTTCTGCCGTTTTTAGAATAAGGCATGGAATAGCTTATGCGATTCACAAGTATTACCATGACAACGGATTTTACTACATGCATAGTCCGATTATTACTGGTTCTGATGCAGAAGGGGCCGGTGAAATGTTTAGAGTCACAACTTTTGATCCGGGCAATCCTCCATTGGGAGAAGATGGAAAAGTAGATTACGCCCAGGACTTTTTTGGCAAGGCAACCAACCTGACGGTTTCAGGTCAGCTTCAAGCAGAAATTGGCGCTTTAGCGCTTGGAAAAGTTTACACTTTTGGGCCAACCTTTCGTGCGGAGAATTCTAACACCTCTAGACATTTAGCAGAGTTTTGGATGATAGAGCCTGAGATGGCTTTCTATGATATTAATGACAACATGAATCTGGCTGAAGACTTCACGAAATATTTGATAAAATATATTCTTGAGCACTATCCAGATGATTTGGCATTCTTAGACCAACGAATTCAAGATGCGGAAAAGCAGATGAAAGCCGAGCTAAGAAGGCCAATGGGTCTAATTGAGACCTTGAAGTTTGTAGTTGAAAATGATTTTGAACGATTGACCTATACGGAAGCCGTGAATATTCTATTGAATTCTAAGCCTCATAAAAAAGGCAAATTTCAGTTTCCTATAGAGTGGGGTAGTGATTTGCAAGCAGAACATGAAAGATGGTTGGTAGAAAAGAAGTTCAAAAAGCCTGTGATTGTAGTTGATTATCCTAAGGACATCAAAGCATTTTATATGCGTCAAAATGAGGATGGAAAAACCGTGGCTGCGATGGATGTGTTATTCCCTGGAATTGGAGAAGTCATCGGAGGTTCTCAGAGAGAAGAACGTTTGGATAAATTAACTCAGCGTATGAAGGAAATGGATATTCATGAAGAAGAACTTTCATGGTATTTGGACCTTCGTAAATTTGGAGGCGCACCGCATTCTGGCTTTGGTTTAGGCTTCGAAAGAATGGTATTGTTTATTACTGGGATGACTAATATTAGAGATGTTATTCCTTTTCCAAGAACACCGGGAAGCGCAGCGTATTAGAACCATTCGACAGATGATTATACCAATCTAGGGTTTTCTTCTACGAATAGACAAACTTACGGCCCGCTAGATGGTTGGCTTTATGGAGGATTCTTATAATCAACCTTGAGCACTGCCCAGCTTTGTTTTTTCCCAATTAAAGAAATAAAAAATGCTAGAAATAAAATCTGTCTCAAAAATTTTCGAAACTAAGTCTGGTCCTTTGAAAGTACTGGATGAAATTGATTTTGAAATTGAGCAAGGCACTTCCTTTTCGATAGTTGGCCCATCAGGTTCTGGTAAGACAACTTTGTTAGGATTGTGCGCAGGATTGGATTTGCCAACAGAAGGATCAGTCTTGATAGATGGTGTTGATTTAGGGCCTTTATCAGAAGATGAACGTGCCAAATTGAGATCTGAAAAAGTGGGTTTTGTTTTTCAGAATTTTCAACTAATACCTTCTCTTACCGCTTTAGAAAATGTGATGGTCCCTTTAGAGCTTCAAGGAAACAAAGGCGCAGAAAAAGCAGCAAAGGATTTGTTGAATCAAGTTGGACTTGGTGATCGTTTAGATCACTATCCAAGTCAATTATCGGGAGGGGAACAACAAAGAGTTTGTATTGCACGAGCTTTTTCTAATAGCCCTAAGATTCTTTTTGCAGATGAGCCTACTGGTAACTTAGACGAAACCACAGGGGCGAAAGTTGAAGCGCTTTTATTCGATTTGAACGAAAAATCAAATACAACTTTAAT
>CALGJW010000615.1 GCA_937930025.1 uncultured Saprospiraceae bacterium
CAGTGATAATCGCACCGAAGGCATGACCAAATTCATGTAGAAAAGTTACGAATCTGGTGATAGGATATAGAATATATCTTCCCCAATCGCCACCGTAATATTTTAATCCAAAATATGCGCCTAGGATTAGAATCAACCGAAGCAAGATTCCTAGGCTATTATTTGATTGTTGCTTAACCATACTGGGAAATTACCAATTTTCGGAAAGGAACCTAAAAAAAATAGTTAGCAGTTGGAATTTTATCGACGAACCTTACGCTGGAATCAATCCAGATTTTCAAACAAGGTCCTAATTTCTGTTGCTTCCGCCGGCTTCATTCTACCGCTAAGCACCAGTCGAAGTTCTCTTCTTCTAATTGCGCTTTCATAAAGTTCTTGTTCATCTCTCGTTAATGGAACTAACTTCGGTACTTTCTTTGGACGTTTAGAATCATCCTCAAGGGCAACAAAGGTGAAATAAGCATGATTAGATCTGCGGGTATTATGCCCCTTAATATTTGAAGCCAAGACTTCAACGTAAACTTCCACTGAAGTATTAAAAGCTCGAGTTATCGAAGCTTGTACGGTAATCACATCTCCTAGGTGGATTGGCCCCGTAAAAGAAACATGATCCACTGAAGCTGTCACCACATGTGCCTCGCAGTGTTTGCCAGCACAAACCCCTGCGATAATGTCCATCCATCTAAGGAGGTTTCCACCCATCAGATTCCCCAATGGATTGGTATCATTGGGCATGATCAACTCTGTCATTATGGAGATGGATTCCGCTACCTTTTTTTCTTTCATAACTACCGATTAAGCCGCAAAGGTACTCCTAACATGGAACATTTGTCGCTATATCGTCCGGGTAATTTTTGGAAAAAACTGGAAAGACTTACTGGGGTGATTGGTTTACCATGTAGCAGTGTTCTCCAAGGAGAAGAATCACTTCATTGTCGTATTTGGCGGTATATCCTTGTTCGCGTGCTTCATGCAGATCATTGCAACCAGAAGCTTTATTTCCCAATGCAAAATGGATCATTGCACGATTCTTTAATGCAAAAGGTTTATTCGGGTCTAGCTCCAAGGCCTTATTTAAATCTTGCAATGCACCAGTCAATCTTCCGAGTTTCAATTTGCAGAAACCAAGATTGCTATATGCAACGGCATCAGGACCGTTTTGCTTGAGGTATCTATTGTAGATTTCCATTGCTTTTTGGTATCGGCCGGATTTCAAAGCAGCGTAGCCAATGTTTGCGTTTGCAGTAGGATCGTTTGGATAACGCACTAACACTTTATTTAAAGCCTGCAAGGCAATTTCTGTTTCGTCGATTTGAATGTAGATCAAAGCCAATTCATTGAGCACATGAACATTGGTACTGTCGTAATCTTCCGCTCTTTCCAAGTCCCTTAGTGCCCCTTCAATTTCTCCTTGTCGATACTGACTTGCTCCTCGCCCAACTAACGCCTGGATTTTATCTTCGTAATAGTAGCTTAACTTTACTGCCTGGCCATAGTCCGATTGAGCGCTGTCATAATTACCTAACAGGTAGTTTACTTTTGCTCTTCCGAAATAACATTCGTAGGTTTCTGGCAGTAAATCAACCGCCTTGGAATAATCTTCTAAGCAGGCTAGATAACTTTTTAATTTATCTTTTTGATTAAAAACTACCGGATCGTTTTGATTATTAATTATAAGGTTAGCGCGCGATAAAAAGAAGGCACCATTTCCAGATTCCATATTGATCGCCTTGGTATAAAATCGTACTGCCTCAGCCACCAAACCTTCGCGTTCAGCAAGAAGTCCCTTTTCGTATTGATCCAAAGCGGATTGGCTCGAAGCTGCAGGTGCGAAGCAGGTGCTGCACAGCAATATCAAGCCTAGCAATAGGCTGAAATTCATCAATGTAAGTTTGGTTGTAAAACTATTCGCGGAAGGTGAGTATAAGTTAAGTGCTTTTACGTAGAGATGCTAGCAAACGCAGCGTAATTACACCTTTCTGGGTACTATACAAATTAAGTCAAACTATACTATGGGAAAAGATTAATTAGCGGATCATAACACCCTTTTTATTTAGAAAGGGGATAAGGGTAAAGTTTAATGGATCTAGGCTTCCTGGGACAAAAACATACTTCTTATCATACATGTAATCATTGTAATTAAAGCTTACCCAATACTCATTAGTCAGTCCAATTAGATTAGTGGGAATAGGTTCAATTTTATGCAGTTGCAAGGGACCGATCAATTCGAAAAAATGTCTAAGAATTGAAGTTTTAATTGCCTCCCCATCCCGCTCACCATACCCTTTGGAATTGATCAGGACATTCTTAATAGGCTCATCTTTTAGATTGATCACATAACTCTGCCAAAGTCCATCTTCTCCTTCATCTGGAACAACTGCAATGGCTAAATCTTCCACTTTTTGTTGAGGTATATCCTTCTTCATATCTTGAATCTTCGGGTCTTTTTAAGGTTTAATATATTGAAAATTAAAAAGTTCCGCAAATATATTTTTCAATTGTTTTTTCACCAATGCCTCCTCTAATTCTTTTCCAAGTTCTTTTTGCAGGGAGGTAACCTCCTTGTCTGCATCATTGATCCCACAGGGAACGATGTGATTGAAAAAACTGAGGTCAGTATTCACGTTAAATGCAAACCCGTGAAGGGTGACCCAGCGAGATAAATGAACACCAATAGCGCAAATTTTACGTTTAGGTTTACTCTCCTCTTCAGGGATAATCCAGACTCCTGTGTAGTCAGCGATTCGATCGCCTTTGATATCGTAGAGTGCCAATAGTCGAATAATCGCCTCTTCTAAGAAACGCACATATTTATGTACATCGGTAAAAAATTCATCTAAATCAAAAATTGGATAACCTACGATTTGCCCAGGACCATGATAGGTGATATCCCCTCCTCTATTGATTTTGAAATACTCAACTTTATGTTCTTTTTGTTCTGCTTCGGAAATTAGTAAGTGGTCCGCACTCCCAGATTTTCCTAGCGTATAAACATGAGGATGATTGCAAAAAATAAGTTGATGAATTTGAGCTTTCGGTGGTTTACCTTCTTCAATAAGTTTTCGATTATTCCGCTTTAGTTCGATCATTTTTTTTTGAACAACAGCCTGCTGATCCCATGCCTCTTGATAAGAAATAAGCCCCCAATCCTTGTAGACCACCTTTGGAATTTTACCGAACGCTTTACTCATAATCTTTTACAACTACTTAAATATTTTTGGTCGTTTAATTGTTTTGAGATTTTTTAATTTGATCAACCTTGAGCAAATTTATTCCGTTGGGTTGTAAACCTGATATATTTTTTCCAGCAAATAATGCTGTCTCATCATAGAACAGAAAAACAACTGGAGCTTCTTCAATCAATATGTCCTCCATCTCATGATACAACGCATATCTCTTTTCATTTTCGTTTTCTTTCAAAGCTAGTTCGTACAACTCATCGAAGCGATTATTTCGGAAATGAGTATAATTCGGAGGAGCTGCATTTTTACCATAAAAGACAGTTAAAAAAGATTCGCCATCTGGATAATCTGCAATCCATGAAGCTCGAAAAAAGCCTACCTGTCCTTTGCGCATTTTCTGTCTTAAGATAGCTGTCTCTTCTAATTCTATTTCTACTTCGACCCCTAATTCTTGCCATTGCCTCGTGATGAAAGTACATAGGTCCAAATAATCCTTATTCGTTGTAATTTTAATAATTGGAAGGCCTTTCCCATTTGGAAAACCGGCCTCATTCAACAACTCCCTAGCTTTACTTGGATTGTAAGTATATCCTTTAACCCGTTTAGGATTGTAAGAAGGTAACCCACGTGGGATAAAACCTGCATCCGCTGGTTGACCAATGCCATTCCTCAAACTTTGTAACATTTTTTTTCTATTAATTCCGTAGTTCAGCGCTTGTCTTATCTTTTTATTAGAAAGTGGACTTTGAATTGAATCTGCCAACCTAACATTAATACCCAGATACTCAGTATTGAGATATGGTCCTTTTACAAAGTTAAGTTTGGATTGCTGATGCGCGCGCAAGTTCCCTTCTCGAGTAATTAACTCATTGGTATAACTACTTTCCAATCCAGACATGTAATCAATCTTCCCTTTCATCAATTCCAAATAGGCTGTTTTCCTTTCGGGAATAAAACTTACCCTTAGTGCTTCTACCCCATCTTCTTTTTCACCTAAAAAGAATTTTTTATTTTTTTGTAAAAATAGTGCTTGACCTTCAACCCATTTCTTAAAAACAAAAGGTCCAGTTCCCACAGGATTTGAACGAAAATTTTTTCCATAATAACTAACGGCCTCATGTGGAACAATTGAACAATACTGCATAGTTAAAATTCCAACCATGGGCCTAAAAGGAGCCAATAATCTTAGGACAAAAGTAGAATCATTGACCGCTTCAAAAGGGTTATTCAGATCTATTTTTCCCTTAAATATCCAACTTCCTGGGCTAGCCACTTGAGAATCAATAATCCGATTAAAACTATAGACAACATCATCGGCTGTTACTTTCCGCCCTACTCTATTTTCAAAACAATCATTGTCATGAAAAAAGGCATTTTGATTGAGGTGAAAAGTGTAAATGGTTCCTGATGCATCAATGTTAAACGAATCTGCCAAAGCCGGAGTCGTCTCTAGGTTTTGATTTAGGGCTAGTAATCCGTTGTACAGATGATCTACACCCCAGATATTATTTTGAGATTTCGCAAAGGCAGGATCCAAAGAGGAAATTGAAATATGCTGATTGTAGTGAAAAACATCTGGCTTCCTGGCCTGATCAGACTCATCTGAGCAGGCAGAAAATCCTAAAATCGTAAGGAATAGTAAGCTGAATAGACAGATTTGCTGCATTAATCGGCAAATTAGCTTTTTTTAAAAGTCTTGACGCAATAATGGCCTTTCAAAAAGCTGCGTTTTAAGCGGGAAGAACTATTTTTGCCGCAAATCGAATACTATGTTGAAATATTTCGGAATTGCAGGGTTTTTCCTTTTGATGATGTCCTGCCAATCCAATACTGAGGCTCCAACCAAAGAGACCGCAAAACCTGCACATGCACATGCCAAAGGATCAGCTGAGGCTAAAACTTTACCCGAAGGCTTATTGTCCTATGGGGAAGAAAAGCTTATTACTGAAGTTAGACAATTGACCTTCGGAGGGGATAATGCAGAAGCCTATTTTTCATATGATGATCAGCAACTAGTATTTCAAGCTTCTTATGATAAATGGGGGGCCGAATGCGATCAAATATTCCTCATGTCTAGGAATGGCTATACTGGAGCTCAACCAAAGATGTTAAGTACTGGTAAAGGGCGAACGACCTGTTCGTTTTTCATGCCTGATGATAAATCCATTTTATATGCTTCTACCCATGAAGGGGGTGAAGCTTGTCCTCCAACACCAAGATCTGTGGACGGAAAGTATGTATGGCCTATTTATGCTGAGTTTGATATTTACGTGGCTGATCTGGAAGGGAAAATAACAAAGAAGTTAACAAATGAACCTGGCTACGATGCAGAGGCTACCCTTTCGCCGGATGGAAAGATGATTGTTTTTACTTCTACAAGATCAGGAGATCTAGAACTTTATACAATGAATGTAGATGGAAGTGATGTAAAGCAGATAACTAGTGGATTGGGCTATGATGGTGGAGCATTTTTTAGTCCAGATAGCAAGAAGCTAGTTTTTAGAGCTTCCCGTCCAAGTACTCCAGAGGCTCAAGCGACCTATAAAGGATTATTAGCCAAAAATGTCGTTCAACCAAGTGATATGGAAATCTTTACTTGTAATATAGATGGTTCAAATTTACATCAGGTTACAAAATTAGGAGGAGCAAATTGGGCGCCTTATTACCATCCAGATGGAAAACGTATTATTTTTGCCTCTAACCATCATGCTAAAAGCGGAAGGCAGTTTAACTTGTTTTTGATCAACGAAGATGGAACCAATCTAAAACAGGTTACCTTCGATCCTACATTTGACGCCTTCCCTATGTTCAGTAGAGATGGTAAAA
>CALGJW010000616.1 GCA_937930025.1 uncultured Saprospiraceae bacterium
GTTGGCGATCATCGTTTTGATGCAGGGATAACTTATTTACTTAATCATGATTTTCAGTTTGATGTAAGTGGTGGTTTAGGATTAACCGACAATGCTCCGGACTTCTTTTTGAGTGCAGGGGTTAGCTTTAGGTTTAAGTAAAATTATCAATTCGTATTTAGGTCTTTGGCTATTTCACCAATACACCTTCGAATACAACGTGCTAAAAAATCAGAAGGATAAACTTTATCTTTTTCAATAACTTTTTTGCCACTTAGGTTTTTCCCAGCTCTACTTTGTTGAATTATTTCTTCCCGATATTCTTTTCGTATCCCCGTTCTAATATTCACTAAAGTAAAAACTACTGCACATGTATGATGGCTTGTAGGAACCGTATGACTTTTATCAAACTTGTCTTTAGCACTATGCCTAGTACGTTTAATCACATAGTTGATATTAGAAAATTCTATTTTATAATTATGCGTGCCATCAAGATTATGAATGACTGTATCCAGAATAAAATTTCGCTGAGTAAGATTCTCGGTGGCATATTGACAAGCGTAATCACTCATCCGCAAGGACCTACTTCCACCCCAAGCGTAATTATAACTTACATCACTGCTTAGTTCCACTTGAGGTAGGCAAGTATAAAAAATACGTTCTGGGTTTACAATTTTTGATTCATCATAGGATTTGTCACTCCAGTCGTTCAACATTTTGTTCAGTGAGCATGATGTAAATAGTAGAAATAAAAAACTAAGAATTAAGTATTGCAATTTCATTATCAGATTTTTAATTACAAGACGGACAGGAAGGACAACTCAATATCTTTACTTCTGTTCTTCTATTTTCCTGATGTTGTGCTTCAGAACAATCAGAATAATTAACTTTCAATTGTTTCTCACCATAGCCTTTTGCCACAATTCTACTTTTGGATATCCCACGTGAGATAATATAGTTTACGGCGCTTTTAGCTCTTTTCTGGGAAAGTGTTTCGTTGTAAGCATCACTACCACGTGCATCGGTATGTGACCCCAATTCTATTTTCATATCGTTGTATTTGTTAAGTAAATCCACTAAGTTGTTCAATGACTTCTTTGCATCATTTCTAATATCCCACTTATCATAATTATAATATATGTCCTCAATAGGTATTTTTTCACCTATACATAATTTATCTAAGTTCAACAGCAACTTAGCATAAAGCTGGGTTGAACGATCTAAACCTTTCGTGCTTATCGCGACATTATTACTGTACAATCCGTCATGAATCCCTTTTACTGAGAAATTACTTTTTTGCTCAAGCTGAAAGAAAAAACTTCCGTCGTCCGTGGTCATATCGCTTTTACCAGTTCCTTGACTTTCGTTATCTAATTTTACATTTACCCCGGACACAGCGCTCCCCGATTTTCTTTCTTTGGCATGGCCTAATAAGGTGAAACGAAGATCATTGTGAATTAGTTTTTTTAGTATTACTCTATCCTCAGTATTATAATCAGATTCAACTACTCTTGCCATTGTACTTTTTACTCCATTTAGTTCTCCCGAAACATCGAGTACAGTTCCAGATGGGATCGCACCCACTTTCCATCTGCCATCAACATCTGTTCTCCCTTTTTTGTAAATGGTTCCGTCAGGTGTCTTCAGACTTACATTGGCATATCGTATTGGTATATTCGTAAGTTTGTCCAATACCATTATCGTAATTTGTTTGGATTCTTTCTTTACGGGCTCAACAACTTTTGCCGGTGCTGCTTCCTTTTTGGTATATTGGATTACATCAAAATGATCTGTATGCGATATTCTATTGGATGTAATATACCCACTAAGATCAATAGCATTTGTAAGCAAAGCAAAGTCATCATAGGAGGAGTTTATAGGTGCTGCTGCATTTATAGGTTTGCCAAAAACACCAGAATTAAAAGTACTTATAAAAATATCTTGCCCACCTAAACCAGGTAATGCATTCGATGAAAAACTAAACGTATTATCATCTATAAATCGAGGAAATTGCTCCTTGCCAAATGTATTGAGTTTTGTGATGGCCCTGGGAGCGGACCAAGTTTTTCCTTGCCTTTTACATACATACAAATCCATACTTCCCTTTCCGCCTTGCCTATCCGAAGTAAAAACCAAATATTGACCATTGGGACTAATCGCAGGGTGTGCGGTATTGTAATTTTTACTATTATATTTAAATAGATTCGTAATGGTATACGGTGTTTGTAAGGATGCCGATTGAATACGAAGCTTAGTAGTAATAATGCCATTTTCTACTACGGCATCGGGATAGCTCTCTGTAAAGTAAATCGTATTGCCATCAATCGTTCCAAAAGCTTCATGTATTTTATCAGCTTTTTTATCCGCGTACAAAGGCTTCCCTTTTTTCATTTCGCCATTGGTATATACCAATTCGGTATAGCCATTCTCGCCCCATTTGTCTTTTGATTTTCTGGGGCTTTCGATCGTAAGCAAATACCCATCCTTATATTTAATTGGAGCCATAGATGAATAACGCAATTTTTGTGGTGCTGTTATTTCCTTTATAGTATATTGAGTTGCATTACTTAGCCATTGAGCTCTGTTAGCAATTGATGTAATTAGATAATCCGCTTTCAATCCAGGAGATTTCTGTTTGCACACTTGAGCAAACTTTTGAGCATCTGCCATCATGTTTACAGCCATACAGTTTTTACTTAAGTGGTAAAAATCCATTGGTTTCGCCTCTGGCAAATCAGCCAAATGACGAAGTGCCAAATTTGCCTTTACCAATTCATGATTCCGTTCGAAAGAGATGACCAAATTTTGCCATGCCGTATAATCTTTGGCATTCTTCTTAAGGTATTGTTCATATTTCCTAGCGGCCTCGGCATATTTATAAAGCCTAAACGCTTCGTCCGCACCTTTTCTACTCTGTGCCCAAGAAGTTGAACACATGATTAACATTAGGAGGGTTCCGATTATTGTTGTTTTCATAATTTCCTTTTTTTTAAAGCTTTAAAATGGTCTTGTGTCCCTACTAGGATTTGGTGCAGGATTATCTTGTCGTTGAAATGTATATCCTACGAATACCTCATGCGATCCAAAGGTTTGGCTACGCAAAGTTGATGTTGTAAAATCATAGGAATATCCCATAATAAATCCTTTAGCATGTCTGTATTGTAACATGAAGTTTATTGCATCTCCCGTTCTATACGAAATACCAGTACCCAATGTATTTTGATACCATAAGTTCAGAGCAATATCGGCTTCTAAGGGTGCTTGCGCTTGATATTTAAGTAATAAACTTGGTCTAATATCTAAGGCCTCATTTAGCGTAAAGCGCACTCCTGTATTCAAATAGTAATGTGCCTGCATAATTTTATTTTTGCCAGATACGTTTTCGAAAGAAGCTAATCTAGGTGCGGCAATGCCTAAGAAGAATACATCTGAATAGTACATGGCGCCTATTCCAATATAAGGAGCCGTTGCGCTGCCATATGTAGCTGGAACATATAAGGGATCAGCTGCCATAACGTTAGAAAGTTTTGTAAAATCAGCCTTTATAAAACTTACACCACCCTTTAATCCAATAGAAAGGTGTTTATTGTTTTCCTCATCAAGTGGTAAATGATAAGCGGCGTTTATATCAAAAGTGGTAGCTGTTTCAATGCCCAATTGATCATATTGCAGCACCCCACCTATACCAAGACGCCCTTGCTTTACTCTTCCATCTCCTATTAGATTAAGGGTTTTTGGAGCACCTGTAAACCCTGCCCATTGATTACGATATCGCAAACCAATTCTAGTATTTTGGCCATATCCGGCATAAGCAGGATTCAGTACCAGGTTATTATTAAACTGACCTTGTGTGTATTGCGGCTCTTGTTGAGCAGCGCTAGGCAAGGTTAAACCTAGTGCAATGATTACTATGATAATTTGTTTCATTATGATTATTATTTTTTTTTAGTTGATTAATATCTTAGGTCTAGGTATAGTCCTCTTTTGTTTTTATTGGGTGTTTCTACCAGTATGTAATAGGTCCCCTGGGGCAATCTATTTCCATTTTGATTGGTGCCTTGCCAATCATTTTTAAAGTCAGCATCTTTATAAACTATATTACCCCAACGATTAAATACTGTGATGGATACTTTATCACAAGCATCTGTATTTTTGATAACGTAAGTATCATTAAAACCATCATTATTGGGTGTGATACCATTTGGAATAATAAAGTTGTTTACATCACAACAGTTACTTATGCTATCACAAGGGAGAAAGGGCAAGCATATGACACCCAATGAATCAGTACAACATTGTGTAGCAGCAAAACCACTATCGGGATTATAAACCGTATTGTGACCAGTAAGGTATAAGCATAAAAAATCTAAATCAGCACGGGCAGTATCAATCTCTATGGTAAAAGGTCCTTCTGTTTGACCTTGCGTTATACAAGGTGCAGGTTGAATAAAGCTAGGCGTAGTTTTTACTGAAGTATCTGACGTGCGGATATCAAAATGACAAATATCAAAAGGTGAATTGTTTTGTACATCAAAAGTGTAATACATTTTACTTCCATCGCAATACAATGAGTCGTTAACTATGTTAGCACAGGTAGGCTGACGCAATGTACAATCATCAAAACTTAATTCTTTAACGCAAAGCACTTCACCAGCTGCATTCAAAAATTCTACCAAGACTAAGTGAGGAGCTACGGACGTGCCGGTTAAGCAAAACTCTGCAAAATCAGGAAAGGTTCCTTTACCCACTTTGCCACCCGGTGCACACATCGTAATCTCATTACTAGATACAGGTGCTTGAATATTCCACCCAGAGAAAACAGCAAACTGCGCTCCATTCTGTCCTTTAAAACGAAGGCAAGCAATATCATCATTGACATAGTTATTTGTCAATGTAAGATCAAAGCAACAATCGTCACCAGACTGTTGTGGTGCTTCTATGTTAATGGCATCGCACGGATCACAACTTGGAACTTGAGCGCAATATAAAATACTATCCATGCAGCAGAATTGTGGATTGGAGCCAGAAGGGCTCAAAGGGTCCACGTTGACATCACAAGCCGCGAAATAATAACATGCTAATCCAACTGTATCGTCTAAAACTAATGGAAATGAATAAGCAATAGATGTACTATCCGGTTGTAAATCTGCTATTGGTACAAAAACTCTTCCTGTTTTGTCTCCTGATGATAGCGGATAAACGGTAATACCTCTAATCACATTGTTTGAATTATTTTTTAAGTTGAATTGCATACTTAGCACACCACCTTCACAAATTATTTCGTTTTGTACAGCGACACAATTTGTGTCAATGGGTGGTGCTGGAGGTACACAATCAATAAAGAAAGAATCTATGCACACCGTATCATATTGAGGAGCATTCCCAATCCATTTGACAGTTGCTACACCCGAAGACAAACCATTGATACAAAGTTTGGCAATATTTATTGTAGAATCTGGAATATGACCTCCATTGTTCATACTAAAAGTTAGACCTGTTGGGCTATTTTGAACTAGTGTACCACCACTAGCGGAATTTAAATTTAAACCAGAAAAAGTAGGCCCATCGGTTTCTATTAGCAATGAAGTAAAATATTTATCATGATAATCATTATTAATTATCAACGTATAACAACAATCTGCGCTGTCTTTTATAGCTTGAATTCCAATATCAGAACATATATCGGTTGGTTTATTAGGGCAACATTCACTATAGAATTCTACATCGCCTATTAGCCCTTTGGTGATTGTAGAGTTTGTATCATTATCTAAATCAATCAGATAAGATTCAGGGTATAAATTGGACAACGTATTGGATTTCAAAGGTGAAATATAATTTGTCTGGGGAGCAGACTGCAAACCATACAATCTGAAACCTCCAGGTTTAACAACATAGTTAGTCATCATCCAAATTAAACTATCGCACACAACATTATTGCCAGCATCTCTAACTGATCCATAATCAACTCCTCCAGCAGAATTAGTATGATTCTGTCCATTATAGTTTATCCTATATCCATTTTCAATGTGCTCTAGCAAACTCCAGGCACCATGTCTTCCATACAATTGATAAATACGAGTTAAGTGAGGAGAGCCCTTAAGGGCAATTAACATTTCACCTCGAATTGAGAATGCAATGTCGGAAACATAGGACAAATCAGAGAGTGTCAATGTGCCAGAATATGCCTTATTAATTCTAGGAAGTACAACTTCTAAAGAAGTATCCGATGGTATTGGATTTCCTGATGCATCCAAAGCAACTGACCAGATTTCAGATTGGTTACTATCAACCAGTCTAGAATAATACAACCTAAACTCTCCGTCAAACTCCTGGTTTATTGCTACAGCAAAGACTCTTTCTCCAAAAGGTGCAATTCTACTTCCTGATACATCTGCATTAAATGGATCATATATATTATCAATTTCATTGGTCGCTAAATTTACTTTTTGAATAGACCCATTGTCCAAAACAGAGGCATATAAAAAATTATTGTGAGCTGCAATATTTCCAATGCCATAACCGGCATCCTTTATTCTAGATGTACCAATTCCTGAAGCCCCTGTAGAACCTGAATTAATAATGGCTGTAACATTGGCAATATTACTTCCATTGGCCTTATAAATTCCTGATGGACCACCTGCTGAATGATAACCTTGCTGATTGTTATAATATATCGGAACATTTTTACGAGCTAACCTACATGGACTTTCTCTTGTAGACCAAGGGACTCCGGAAACTGGTAAAAACACGTCTGAGTACATGGCGGTTGCAGAAAAATATACATTACCAGAATTATCAATGGCTGTTCCAAAAATTTGCCCCATACGGCCAGCCGTCCAATTTGACTTAGCAACATCACTTGCAAAATAATTAGGCAAATTCCAATGTGATCCTAAAGGCGCATTGCCAATTGGATCTCCAATATGCTTTACTCCGGCAACTGGACTCGTTGAATCTTCACCATAACAAGTAACCACAGCATCCATACAACTTTGTAATGTTGGACTTTGTTGTGCAGTTGCTCCAAAGGCTAGACCCCAAATGGCAAGCACTGCTAATACTATTTTCTTTATCTGTTTCATAGTTTTTTTGTTTTTCTAAATCAAAAATAGATTGCAACGCTAGGCTCTTGTGCTTGCATTAGACCATCGTTCGATTTCAAATGAGCAACGTAAAAAAGGTCGCCATAATAGCGACCTTTTCATTATGATATTTAGGATGATCAGTGTTTCGTAAAACGAATGACTCCTGTCTTTTGAGCAGAACCAATCTGTAAAAAGTAATTGCCCAAGGGAAGATCACTTATATTCAAAGATTCCGTTTTCGACAGCTCACCGCTACGGATAATATGTCCTACAGAATTTATTATCTGGTAAATTTCGCTTTTTTGCAGCCCTAAAATATTGACAACATCCTTACTTGGGTTGGGGTACACACTAAACCCAAGTCTATTTGCCTCACTGATACTACTAGGATAAGCTGATACTACCGAAATTATAACTTGATTAGAATCATACCGCACATCCCATTTTCTATCAGCAGGTAAAATCTGATTATCAATGTTAGAAAATGTACCGACTATTGTTCCCTCAATAATAGTAAAACTCTCACCAATACTAGGTGTATACCAATTATACGGTATAATACGAAGGGTTCCATCCAAATTCTTTGTTCCCACCCCTCCTACTACATCATAATCTTGACCCGACTG
>CALGJW010000617.1 GCA_937930025.1 uncultured Saprospiraceae bacterium
TCAGCAATTATCGGAGCTTCATAAGGAGAATCAATTCCCGTAAACCCTTTAATTTCACCAGCGCGAGCTTTTTTATATAGCCCTTTGACATCCCTAGCCTCACACACTTCAATGGGTGTATTAATGAATACTTCGACAAAATTTTCCGCACCGATGATTTCCTTGGCAAAAGATCGTATCTCCCTTGTTGGACTAATAAAAGAACAAATTGTAATCATCCCTGAATGTAAGTACAACTTAGCAAGTTCTGCAATTCTACGAATGTTCTCTATACGTTCTTCAAGACTAAATCCAAGGTTATTATTTATTCCTGATCTTACATTATCCCCATCTAGAACTTGTACTAAATAACCTTGGTCAAAAAGTATTCTCTCAATACCAGCGGCAATAGTGCTTTTTCCGGAACCTGAAAATCCAGTCATCCAGAGCACCTTACTCACTTGACCTAATCGAACTTCTCTTTCTCTACGAGAAACCAATTGATCGAAGATTGGATGAATATTTTTTTCCATTTTATTTTAGAAATTACTGCCTACAAACTTCATACGGCCTAGCATCCAATAAGTCTATTCAACTTAAAGTCCAAAACTAGTTCCACTGCAATCAAAAAGAGCTAATTGCTCAATATTGATGCTTCAACCTCCCCACATTCATCCTTACCGCAAATCCTATATATCCTTCATCGTAGTTACGTGCGGCCAATTGACTCTTTTGGCTTCGAAGATTGTACTCCAAATCAAAAAACATATCATGTCCAAACAAGTAACTTAAATTAACATTGACTAACCATACATCAGTATCAATCCCCTGAGATATGATATTATAGTATTCCTGTTCAAAATCCTTATTAGGAAGTAAAATATTGGATCCCCAATGAGTAGAATCTAAATCGTCTCCATAGGACATTCGATTCAAATTCAATTCTAAATTCCACCTTTTCCCAATTCGGTAATTTACCTTCGCAATAACTTCTTTAAAATTGGCTCCAAGAGGATGGGCCAATGGTTGATTAAAATTGGTATATGAAGTAAGCTTAGTGCTATGTGCATAAGTATATGGTCTCACAGTATTAAATTCTAAAACTCCATCTAAATTGTCAAGCCCTAATACATTGAAATATTTTGCTCCCAATTGAATTCCAAATTTATTTGCCCACCAACCTGGAGGATCTCCAAAAACTTCGTTAAATTTAAATTCATCTAAAATCAGTTGTCCGTAAAAGGAAAACCTTTTAAAAGCGTTTATCCTAAAATCAGTTCCTAGCATTGCATTGCCATCTTGATTCGCAAAGCCTTCAATAGATCTATAAAAAATTATCGGGTTAAACAGGGCTGGTTGAATTCCTAATTCACCTGAATAAACTACTCCCTCAAAAAATCCTATGTGAATATTGGGAGTAAAATTGAACTTCAAATAATGTCCAGAAAAATATTTTCGCTCCTTAGTTTTAAGCGGATTTGCAAAGCTCCCGTTATTAAAAAATTCAGCAAATATATTTTGATAGGTTATTTTCCAAACCTTTGTTTTAATTCTAAAGTTCGAATAATTATTAGAAAAGTCAGATAAAAAAAGAGATCGAATTCCTGAGCCCAAAAAGTTTCGATCATAGCCATAGGAGACATCTATAGAAGGGGTCACCTGAACACCAACTCTACCAGATGAATTTAAGTAGTCATAACCTCTTTGAATATTAAAAACATCGGAAGAATAATTTTTGTGAAACCCGTTTCCTTGGACGAAAGTGTCTCTATCCATTCTACGCTCTGCATAATCTGGAAAACTAGATTGGTTTTCAAGTAAGGTAGATTCAAAATAGACCTTTCTATCGATATGGCCGTGAATAGTTAGTCCTCTTGTGTTTTGAAAAACTGGATCACTACTCGCTTGTTTGTTACTATACTTTAGATACAATATAGGATTTAGAACTAGTCCAAACTTCGGTTTACGTACGCCAATAAATTGTCCGTGATTTTTCCAAAAATATTTTAAAAATGGCTTGGGTCTTTTTGTTAGCTCGTCTGAAACATCGAGCAGGTCATTTTCAATGGCTAAATAGCTTAATTGATCATTATCCCCTTCTATTATTTCTCTCTGCGCAAATTCATTAATATATTTTCTTCGAATCGGATAAACACCAAGGTGAGTAGCAGAAGAATCTCCGGAAAGAATTACTTGACGTTCAAATAAGGCATAAGCTTGCTCTCCAAATGGCAAGTAACCAATTTGAGCAAAACCAACTGAAAATTTGGCTATGAAAACCAACAATAAAATTTGTCGAATCATTGGATATTTTCTTTCAGAAATTACCATCTATTTAACTGAAAAGTTCGTCAAAAACTTGTACGAAATTATTTGGTGCGTTTGCAATTCCTAGTTCATTTTGCTTTTGTAAAACAGTTGCTATGCTTGAAGTAGTAAAAGCATTTAAGACAGTTTCATAATCAGAAAAAGTGTTTAAGTCTCCAACCCCCATTATCAATCCAGTATTATTAAATCCATGGTAGATATTAATTTGATTATCCACATAGTAACCTGAAATAACAGGCATTTTTACTGCTAACACTTCATAAAGAATACTGCTAGCGGGAACAATGGCACAATCATTTTCTTGCATCAAGGCTACCATTTGTTCTGCATCTAAGTTTTGATGAATATTGACTTCAAAATCTGAAATTGATTTTGCAAAATCTTTAACTTCTGATACGAACTTATGTGCTCCACCTAGCACAATATTTAGCGTATACTTTCTTACTTTAAAAGAGGAAAATTGCTCAAGCACTTTTAAAGAAAGATTATTAAAGTCCGCTCCACCAAAGCAAATGAATATTGAATTAATTGCTTTGATACTTCTTTCCTTGGCCGCTGCTTTTATAAATGGGGCACGCAGCAATGCAAAATCGTCCCCTAATAACAACTTAGTATATTCTTCCTTTGAAAATTCTTTTGCTGTCAATCCTTGCGCATGGTTGATCACAATATCGGCTAAGAAGTGGGTGTGCTGAATATCATCTATGAATGCCAATTTACAGCCAGCCTTTTTAATGCATTCTTGATACGCTTCGCCAAAGTGATATCCGTCCAATACAATTACATCTCCTTCCTTTAAATAGTTTTCAAGCAGAAAATCGATCTCTGAATTATAATGTTCTGGCTGAAGGGCAATCATGTTATCACAAACGGCCAATATTTGATGTCGTAAAGATTCTAATGGATTCTCTATAATAAAACGGCAAGCAAACTTCTCTTTTAGCATATCTGCAAGCGCCAACGAGCGAATCACATGCCCTAGACCAATTTCACTATTTCCATCAGCTCGGAAAAAAATTGTTTTTTTCAAAAAATAATAAGTGTTTCAAAATATCGAAGATTACAGAACGGCTAATCTTGCTTTTATTATTAATTCTTTTCTAAAAACCTAACTGACCATTTTTTCCCTTTCAAATCCTTGGCAACTTCCTTAAGTCCATAGTACCGTTTCACGCGTTTATAGACTAAATGAAGTCGTTGCACACCTGTCAATGATCTCATGAAAACAATCCGATCCTTTTCCTCCTCTTCAAATGATTTATATATTTTTATCTTCTTAGCCATTTCTATTGAATACTACATTATTTAGCTTCATGGATTGTTTTAACAGAATCATTTCGTCGACAACGATAGGTTATTATAAAATTAGACTTGGTATGGCTCCGCCGCCAATAAGTCTGATCAACTTATAGTCTTACAAAAAAACCTTCTGCTTTATCCATCACACCATCTTTTAGCAACTAGTCGAATTCTCTCGAATAAGAAATAATTACTTTTACGATGCTGTTTTTATTTTTCGCAACAAATGGCTTTCAATTGCCATTGTTAAATAAACGCCTAATCTTTCTAGTCGGACCACAAATCCTCTTTTTCCATTCTCCTCAACTAATTGCCCTTGCATACCCAACAATACACCAGATTTAATTTCAACAAAATCTCCTTTGGCTAAATGCTCTGTACTACATTTCAAAATCTCTTCTTCGGCCACCGCAACCATCAATATTTCCATTTCTCTTTCTGGAATAGGAATGATAGCTCCTGAAAAATGTACAAATGACAAAAAACCTTGAGCTCTTAATACTTTAACATAAGCCTCTTTTGTAATTTTCACAAAAGCATAGTTCGGGATCAAAGGCAATTCAACTAGTTTACTCCTGGACTTATATTGACGCTTGATTTTCAAAATGGGTACATATGCCTGCACTCCTATATTTACCAATTGATTGACCAAAAATTTTTCCTTTCGAAACTGTGTTCGAACAGCAAACCACTTGGCTTGTTTCACATCGATATGTTGGCTTGGGCTATTCATCAATTTTAGAAACTTTTCCATTTATTAATAAATATTCCTCCTGGCTCTCTGGGCAGATTGCTTTTCCTTCTTCATTAAAATTCAGTCTATGACCAAACTCACTCACCCATCCTATTTGCTTAGCTGGATTACCCACTAAAAGTGCAAAATCCAGAACTTCTTTGGTTACTACTGCACCAGCACCGACGAGCGCATAGCGCCCTATATTATTACCACAAATAATTGTCGCATTTGCACCAATAGATGCACCCTTTTTTACAATAGTTTTCAAGTATTGGTCTTTACGATTGACAGCAGATCTAGGGTTAATCACATTTGTAAAAACCATGGAAGGACCTAAGAAAACATCATCCTCACAAATCACTCCGGTATAAATAGATACATTATTTTGCACCTTTACATTTCTGCCTAAGACCACCCTTGGAGAGACAACAACATTTTGACCTAAATTACAAGCCTCCCCTATTTTACAATCAGGCATTATATGTGTAAAATGCCAGATTTTAGTATTAGAACCGATCTGACAGCCTCTATCAATAATGGCTGATTCATGTGCAAAATAGCTGGGGGATGTTGTGTTTTGTTCCATTTATTTTGACCAGATTAAAAGTGGAGCAGTATCAAAATCTTCTTTTTCCCCATCTCCAAACTCATCAGTTGCAAAAATCAAGTATCTAACCTTTCTCGTAATTAGTTCTTCTGCTTTGGCTATCAACTGAATAAGATAATTTTTATCTACTTCACCCACCAGAATGATATCAATAATGTTGGAATCTATTCCTTTTGAGAAAGACCCAACTAAGTACACCTTTTCTAAGTCTCCTAATCTAGAAATCACAGTTTCCACCAATTTATCTATCCCAACTTGTTTTAATATGATGTTGTGAATCTCTTGAAAAAGCGGATGTGTTTGATTGGCCTGGAAGTATTTCCGATTACCTTTAGAAAAGGAACTCAGCATTCCTGCTTTTTCTAACTTATTCAGTTCCAGACGAATAGAATTAGAGGATTCTCCAAATTCGGCTTCTAGACCTCTCAAATAGGAGGTAGTGCTAGCGTTCAAAAAGAACTTTAGCAATAGTTTGATGCGCGTTTTTGACGAAATAAGGGTTTCTATCATAGATTGAGTAGTTATCTTACTCAATAATGCGCAAAAATAATAGAATTTTGGAAATCTACAAACTAGATTACAAATTTTGTAACAGTAGCACCAAGGTTAGAATGGCTGTGGCCTGAGCAACAGAATCAGCAAACACTTTCCCCCAATCAACGTCTTTCTTTTCGCCTTCAATTCTTTCTTTCCTTTGCTTTTCTCCAACTGTGATTATGGAACCTGGACGAACTTTAGGATAGGAATTAAAGAATAAATATTGCTTAGTTCGCTGCAATTCACCATTTGGATGTTCAACAGTAATTAATCGCTTTTTACCCAATTCACTTACACCAGCTACATAATTTTCCACATAATAGTTGGCAGATTTTCCTTCTTCATATGGTGCGGAAATTTTACCACTTCCTGAGATTTCGTCCACGGTTGATTCTGACAATCTTGTTGCTCCTTGAATAGTGATCAATTCCTGCATTTTTGGGATCTCTATAATATCTCCCTCCTGTAAAATTAGATTAAAAGACGAATTGGGACTTTTTTCTGCTTTATCTAAATCAACGACAACATAGCCAACACCATCTTTTGGTCGATAAAGCGTGATTCCTCCATCAAACGCTTCCTTGGTTAATCCACCTGCCCTCTTAATTAAAGTCAACAATCTTTCATTCTCCTTGATCAGCGCATGCTTCCCAGGATATTTCACTTCTCCGTTTAAAGAGATATTGCGCTGTAATTCAAATTCAGGAGCTCTTCTAATATAAATTTGATCAAAAGGTTGTAATTGAAAATCATTTCCGTTAGTTAATTCAAAATCTTCGTTAACCTCTACGGTAATTACATCTGTGGTTGCATCCTGGTTTCCATTCAAGGAAATTCTAGAAATATCAATTCTAGATCTACTTGCTTCAAGCTCAAGTCCTCCTGCTAATGAAAGGATATCCTTCATTTGTAAGGTGGGATCATAAGTATACTCGCCTGGTTGTCTTACTGCTCCATAAACCTTTACGAAGAGGTCATCCGAAAACGTTAGGTTGGAGTAAACTCGTAGTTCATCTCCTCCTTGTAACGGGATGTTCGAGGCACTACTACTATTACCCATTGCTGATGTAAGATCAACTCTAATGTATTCTACATCAGAACTGTTAAATCCTTTTTTTCTAAAAACATACGCAAAGTCCGCAGCGTCTTTTCTTAGTCCATTGGCCAATATAATGGCATCTGATACTTTAAGACCATCTTCGTTTCCATTTGGATGCTCTAATGGGTTTCTTACAGCTCCAGTAATATTTATAGGAAGCTTGTCTATAAAATTTGAAGAAGACAAAACTAAAATTTTATCCTCTGGCTGAATCAATAGGTTATTTTGAGACGACTTATTATTTAGAATATCCCTTAAATCGAGTTGTATCGTTTTTATCGTTGCATCAGGATTTTTCCGCAATAAAAAAGCAATGTCTTTTCTGGCATCTTTTCTCAAAAGTGCCTTAGCCAAAAGATCACTAACTTTTGTTCCTGCAGTAATTTCATACTTGGAACCTAATTCAACGGCCCCAGAAACTTCTGCAAAATTTTGAAAGGGTTTTGGAATTTCATTCACGGTAATAATATCCCCAGGGCGTAGATCGAAATTTCCACGAAGCGCTCGATAATCCAAATCAATGATTTTTTCTTCATCATTTTCGAAACGCTTCACTTGAAGATTTGCTTGATAGGCTGATTCTTTAAACCCCCCAGCAAACTCAATTAGATTTGCTAAATTTTCGTTGTCTTTCAATTCGTATCTCATCGGGCGATTCACTGCGCCAACAACTTCCACTACTTTTCTAGCTACATCTACATAAATATAATCATCATTACTCAAGTAGTAATCCTTTGACACTGAAGGGTCTAGCAGGAATTGATATAAATCCATGGTTCTGCTTTGGCCATTCGCACTGATGATTCGTACATTCCGAACTGTCCCTATATCTGATGGTCCTCCTGCAGCCACTAAGGCATTTACACCAGTATTCAAAGCGGGTATTGTATAAGAACCCGGATTGATTACCTCGCCGTAAATATTGACATTTATTGATCTAGCATAATTTATTGATAGCTCAAATTCTTCTTTTCGGAAATTATAGTATTGGGAAAATCTGCTCTGCACAAGTTCTTTTGCTTTTCCATAAGCCACTCCTTTCAGATTGATTCTTGGCATCCTTGTAGGCTTGATATAGCCTTCCGGTTGGATCTCATAGGTTCCACTTTCTTCACTAATGCCCCAGATGTCTACCGACACAATATCGCCTACGCCAAGTACATAATCAGCTGTTGGTTTTACATCATAGTTTTTATCGAAAAGTCGAATGCTATTATTTCGATATAGATTTTTACCATAAACTTTACTTGGTGGTAATGCTTCATTTTGAATGTCTATGATTTCACTGGCAACTGCTTCGTCTACACTTGCACCATCCTTTATGGCGTCTTCAATATTCTCGGCAGATTCTTTTGCTATATCTCCTAATTTTTCCTCTGTCTCTTTTTCACTAAGATCTTCTGCCTTTTCTTTTAATGCCTCAGCTTGTTCTAATTCTAATTCTTTAGCAATCTCTCCTAAAGCCTTTTCATATTCCGACAACCTTGTTGGGTCCAAATTATCTACATCAAACCCTCTTTCTTTCATTCGTTTTAGCACCTCGTCTTCGTCAACATTCTCATAACCTCTTTTCTTCATTTCAGATCTGACCATATCTGGATCCAAAACTTGAGCCTGAAGCGCATTCGCAGCAAAAAGGGAAATTGAGAAAGCAAGTAGGATATACTTCAACATATCAGCGTAGTTTCAGTGTTTCTATTCGATAAATAACTGCAAATGTACTTCAATTCCCTTTAAAACAGGAAATTGAACCTTTCTTTAGTCGAATAACGAAAGGTCAAATTTTGGAAGAATGAGAAGGCAAGATTTCCTATTTTCGGGCCGAAATAAATATCTACCATGAATAACCAAATAATAGAATGTGTTCCTAATTTTTCTGAAGGGAGAGATATGGGAATTATCAAGCAAATTACTGATGCCATTGAGGCTGTAGAAGGAGTCCAACTATTGGATGTTGACCCTGGGGCTGCCACCAATCGGACCGTTGTAACTATTGTTGGCGCACCACAAGCCGTGATCCTCGGTGCTTATGAAGGAATGAAGAAGGCGTCCCAATTGATTGACATGTCAAAGCATAGTGGGGAGCACCCTAGGATGGGCGCAACAGATGTGTGTCCTCTTATCCCAATTTCCAATGTCACCATGGAGGAAGTGGTGGAATGCGCCAAGAAGTTGGGTGAAAAAGCGGGCAGTACACTTGACATTCCCTTTTTTCTTTACGAATCTGCCGCTACTCATCCAGATAGGAAAAACCTTGCAACGGTACGTGCTGGAGAATATGAGGGCTTGCCAAAGAAATTAAAAGATCCGCATTGGAAGCCTGATTATGGTCCTTCCAGTTTTAATCCTAAAACGGGAGCAACAGCCATTGGTGCACGTGATTTTCTTGTTGCTTATAATGTTAACCTTAATACTACTTCTGTGCGAAGGGCTAATTCAGTGGCTTTCGACGTAAGAGAAAAGGGTAGAGTGAAACGTGAAGGAGATAAACTTAATGGAAAGATCATCCGTGACGCGGAAGGCGAACCACTAAGAGTGCCTGGTAAATTGAAATCAGTGAAAGCAATTGGTTGGTATATCGATGAATATAATCTAGCACAGATTTCGATGAACTTAACCAATATAAGTATCACTTCCCTTCACGAAGCTTTTGAAGCTTGTCGTGAATCCGCTAATCAAAAAGGAATGAGGGTAACTGGATCTGAGCTGGTAGGCTTGGTGCCTAAAAAAGTATTGATAGATGCAGGAAAGTACTTTCTTTCTTTACAACAAAGATCACAAGGAGTTTCTGAAGAAGAACTAATTCACATTGCTATAAAATCTTTGGGGCTTGATGAACTGGGTCCTTTTGATCCAAAGAAAAAAGTCATTGAGTATCTACTTGAAGAAGGCAATCAAGATTTGTTGGTCAATAAAAATTTGACCGACTTTGCCGATGAAACTGCTTCTGAATCTCCTGCACCTGGAGGAGGAAGTATCGCTGCTTACTTGGGAGCACTTGGTGTTTCATTGGGAACGATGGTGGCCAATCTTTCAAGTCATAAAAGAGGCTGGGATGATCGCTGGGAAGAGTTTAGCCAAGCTGCTGAGGAAGGCCAGATGTTAAAGGATAAGTTGTTGTATTTGGTTGATGCTGATACTGCTGCCTTTAATGCAATCATTGATGCGGTTAGAATGCCAAAAGCATCGTCTGAAGAAAAAACGGCAAGAGCTAAGGCGATGGAAGCTGCAACAAAAAATGCAATAGAAATTCCGCTCGATGTAATGAGAACTTCTCATGCTTGTTTTAATTTGCTTTCGCAAATGGCAGAAACTGGCAATCCAAATTCTGTGTCTGATGCAGGAGTAGGAGCACTTTGTTGCAAGTCAGCAGTCCATGGAGCTTATTTAAATGTGAAAATCAATTGTAAAGATCTAGACGACAAGAAGTATGTGGAAAAGGTCATGGCAGAAGCAAACGATATTCTTGATAAGTCTAAGAAACAAGAGAAGGAGATATTGAAAGTGGTTGAGGGAAAGTTGTAAAAATTGTGAAACAATATTTACAACTTTAGTATTAAGTATTAAGTATTAGGTATTAAGACGCAAAAAATGTTCTCTCATGATATACGTTGACACAATTTTTGTGGAAAACTTTTACTAAATTAAGAATTATGACAGTAGAAGAACGTCGACGACGGAGATTTACGGAATCTTTTAAGAAGGAACAGGTTGAGAAAATTGAGAGTGGAGAGTTGAGTATAGATGAAGTTTCTCTCTTATACGAAGTACAGCGAAAGAATGTACGCCTATGGTTAAAGAAGTATGGTTCAATT